>DASUYI010000184.1:0-8789 GCA_036377475.1 Steroidobacteraceae bacterium
GATCTCCCGGGCTGCATCAGCGTCGCCGAGGAATCGACCGCGTTCCCGGGCGTCTCCGCACCAACCTATGCGGGCGGCCTCGGCTTCCATTTCAAGTGGAACATGGGCTGGATGAACGACACGTTGCGCTACGTCGAGCACGACCCGGTGCACCGCCGCTACCATCATTCGCTGGTGACGTTCTCGTTCGTCTACGCCTGGTCGGAAAAGTACGTGCTGCCGATCTCGCACGACGAAGTCGTGCACGGCAAGAGGTCGCTGCTCGACAAGATGCCGGGCGACGAGTGGCAGAAGCGCGCCAACTTCCGCTGGTTCCGCGCTTACATGACCGCGCATCCGGGCAAGAAGCTGCTGTTCATGGGCAGCGAGTTCGGCCAGTGGCACGAGTGGCGCGACGAGCACTCGATCGACTGGCACCTGCTCGAGCAGCCGGTGCACCGCGCGCTGCTCGACCTCGATCGCGACCTCAACTGCGTCTACCGCGACTACCCGCAGTTCCACGGCAGCGACACCGACCCGGCGGGGTTCGCCTGGGTCGAGCTGCACAACGCGGACCAGAGCGTGTTCGCGTTCCTGCGCCGGTGCCCGGAACGGCCGGAGCGGGCGCCGCTGCTCTGCGTCTTCAACTGCACGCCCGTGCCGCGACAGGATCATCGGCTCGGCGTGCCGGTCGCCGGCGGGTACCGCAAGATCCTCGACACCGATGCAGCGCGGTACGGCGGCTCGGACTTCAACCGGCAGGACCGCGTCGTCGCGGAGTCCTCGCCATCGCAGGGCTTTCCCTGTCATGTGCGGCTGGACCTGCCGCCGCTTGCCGCCGTGTTCCTCGAACTCGAACACTGACGCGCCGCCGATGCAGGTGCGTCCCTACGGCAGCAGTGGCCTGCAGGTTCCCGTGCTCGGGTTCGGCGCCATGCAGGTCGGCGATCCCTCACTCGGCGAGGCACAGGTCGAGCGGCTGCTGCACCACGTGCTGGACGCCGGCCTGACGCTGCTCGACACGGCTCGCTCGTACGGCATTGCCGAAGAGCGGATCGGCCGGGTCCTCGAGCGTCGTCGCGGCGAGTTCGTGCTGTCGACGAAAGTCGGTTACGGCGTGCCGGGCATCCCCGACTGGACCTACGACTGCGTGCTCGCCGGCGTCGATGCGGCACGTGACCGCCTGCGCGCCGACGTGATCGACATCGTCCACCTGCACTCGTGCGGGCTCGCGACGCTCGAGGCGGGTGACGTGACCCGGGCGCTCGTGCGCTGTCGCGAACTGGGCAAGATCCGTGTCGCGGCCTATTCGGGCGACGGGGCCGCCTTGCGATTCGCCTCGCTCACCGCTGCCGCTTCCGCGGGCGCGGGCGCGCGCGGCCCGGCTGAGGATGCCGTCCTGCAGGGATTGCAGGCCTCCGTCAACCTGTGCGACCAGCAGGCCCTGCCACTGCTGCAGGACGCCCGCGCCCGCGGCGTCGGCACGATCGCCAAGCGTTCGCTCGCGGGCCGACCCTGGCAAGGCGCGTCCACCGGGGACGCGGTACACGACGAATACCGCCGGCGGTTCGAGGCGTGGCGCCCCGCATTGGCGCTCCAGATCGACGACTGGGACGCGTTCGCGCTGCGATTCGCCGCCTTCGCGCCCGGCGTGGACTGCGTGATCGTCGGCGGCACCGACGTCGCCAAGGTGGATCGAAACGTCGCCACGGTGCGTCGCGGACCGCTCAAGCTCGAGGAGAGGCTGGCAGTCGGCACGGCCTGGGAGGCCGTCGGCCGCCATTGGGAAGGTCTCGTCTGATGTCGCAGGAATTCGAACGAACGCCGTCGGACGAGCCGTCCGGCGCGGTGCCGGGCACGCCGCACCTCGAGCCGGGCTCCCCGCAACCGCTCGGCGCCTACTGGACCGGCCGCGGGACCAATTTCACGGTGTTCTCGGCGCACGCCGAGAAGGTCGAGCTGTGCCTGTTCGACGCGTCCGGTCGCCACGAGGTGGCGCGGCTCGCGCTGCCCTCGCGCGCCGGCGACCTGTGGCACGGTTTCCTGCCGTCGCGCTTCGGGGGTCCGGGGCTGCAGTACGGCTACCGGGTGCATGGCCCCTACGATCCCGTGCGCGGCCATCGTTTCAACCCGCACAAGCTGCTGCTCGACCCCTGCGCACAATCGCTGCGCGGCGAGTTCGCGTGGCATCCGTCGCTGCTCGGGGCCGCACGCGGTAACGACGAACAGCCCTCCCGTGACGACAGCGCACGCTATGTGCCGCGCGCCGAAGTCGTCGACGGTGTGTTCGACTGGGGCAAGGTCCGCGCACCGAACGTGCCATGGCGCGACACGGTCGTTTACGAGACGCACGTGAAGGGCTTCACCCGGCTGCACCCGGAGGTGCCGCCCGAGCTCCGCGGCAAGTACCTGGGGCTCGCACACCCGGCCGTCGTCGAGCACCTCAAGCACCTCGGCGTGACGACGGTCGAGCTGATGCCGGTACAGGCGTTCATCAGCGAGCAGTTCCTGCACGAGCGCGGACTTAGCAATTTCTGGGGCTACAACTCGCTGGCGTGGTTCGCGCCGGAGCCGCGTTACGCCGTCGCGGACGCCGTTGTCGAATTCAAGACCATGGTGCGCGCGCTGCATGCCGCCGGCCTGGAGGTCATCCTCGACGTCGTCTTCAACCACACGGCCGAGGGCAACGAGAACGGGCCGACGCTGAACCTGCGCGGCTTCGACAATGCGGTGTACTACCGGTTGCTGCAGAACCGCGCGCACTACGTGAACCATTCCGGCTGCGGCAACACGATCAATTTCGACGAGAGCGCGGTCCGTGCGCTGATCATCGACTGTTTGCGTTACTGGGCCACCGAGATGCGCGTCGACGGTTTCCGCTTCGACCTCGCGCCGATCCTCGGACGCGACCCGAACGGCTTCAACCGCCACGCGCCGCTGTTCGCGGCGATGCGGGCCGACCCTGCGCTCGCCTACCTGAAGATGATCGCGGAGCCGTGGGACGTCGGTCCGGGCGGATACCAGCTCGGGCACTTCCCGTCCGGGTGGTCGGAGTGGAACGATCGTTACCGCGACACGGCCCGAGCGTTCTGGCGCGGCGACCGTCCCGTGGTCGGAACCTTCGTCGAGCGCCTGGCCGGGTCGAGCGACCTGTTTCGGGGGGACGGACGCAAACCGACGGCCAGCGTCAACTACGTTGCGGCGCACGACGGCTTCACGCTCCAGGACACCGTCTCGTACGTCCAGCGACACAACGACGCGAATCTCGAACACAACCGCGACGGTCATGCGCACAACCTGAGCGCAAACCACGGCGTCGAAGGCCCGACCGACGATCCGGCCGTGCTCGCGCTGCGCGAACGACAGGCGCGCAACCTGCTCGCTTCGGTATTCCTGTCGCAGGGCGTGCCGATGCTGCTCGCCGGCGACGAGTTCGGCCGCACCCAGGGCGGCAACAACAACGCCTATTGCCAGGACAACGAGATCAGCTGGGTGGACTGGACGCTGCGGCAGCGCCACGCGTCGCGGGTCGCGTTCGTGCGCCGGCTGATCGACCTGCGCAGGTCGCGACTGTGGCTGCGAAGGGACACGTTCCTGAAAGGCACGCGGCGTGGCGCGCACGCGAAGGATGTGACCTGGCTGCACCCGACCGGCCGCGAGATGACCCACGCCGACTGGAACGACTCCAACCTGCGTTCGGTCGCCGTGCACATGAATGGCGCCACGTCCCGCCAGAAGAACTCCGGTGACCTGCTCGTAGTGTTCAACGCCGACGAGGCCCGGGTCACGATGGTGCTGCCGGCGCCGCCTGACGGGTGCCTGTGGGTCGTGGTCTTCGACACCGCCGCGGACGATGACGACGACTCGACGGCGGGCCGCTTACTGCAACGCAACGAAATGCTGACGATCGACCATCGCAGCACCGTGCTGCTGGAGTCGCAGCCGGCGTAGCGCGGCGGGCAACGCGACGTTCGCCGGTGCCGCGTCGACACGACTGCGTCGATGCTCGTCGTGCGCACATCTTCTCTTGCGGTGTCCCACGTTTTGGTGGCATCGTCGACGCAATCCGGACTCCGCCAGAACGAAGACGAAGCCGGGACACCAGGGACCAGGGAGGCGGGCTTGCCCGCTCACCAAGAAAGCCGCATGACCCGGGAGTGTGTCCATGTCGCGCCACTCATTCCGTAGTCTCATGAAGTTCTCCGCACCGCTGGTGCTTTCGTCGCTGATGCTGGCCGGCTGCGGCAGTGGGGGTGGCGGATCTGCCGACCTCGACGAAGGAGGCAAGACGAATGAGCCTCCGGCGCCGGTCGGCAACACGGAACAGTTCGATTTCACGATGGTCACGGACTGGTTCGTGAGCGGCACGCCGCCGACCCACGCGCAGTTCGTGGGTGGCACGACGACCGACACGAAGACCGGCGCGTGGATCATCCCGGCCGGGAAGACGGGCGTGGTCTACTTCGGCACGCCGGCCGACGCGGTCAAGTTCTCGACCCAGGACGATTTCGACGCCGCTGTCGACGTGCCCGCGGCCAAGACCAGCAAGCCGGGCAGCTCGAAAGTCGACCCGCCGTTCGACGTGGAACTCTTCGTGCGCGGCACCGAACTCGGCTGGACGGTGCGCCCCGACGCCAAGCTCGTCGAAGTGGCGGACGACGTCCTCGAAGTCACGTTGCCGCTGACGACCGCGTCGGTCAGCAACGGCGAATTCGAGGCGGCGGACGAGCCCGGTGAGTTCAAGGTGGCCGACGCGTCGTGGAACGTCGTCAACTGTGGCGCCGGCGACGCCGGTGCACGTATCAACGTAGGCCAGACCTACACGATGTCCTGCGGCGCCAACCCCGGGAACCTGGACCTCACGGTCACCGAGAATGCCGACTACAAGTTCCGCTTCGACGCGACCGGCGCCGACAAGACCGCGCCCAAGCTCACCATCACCAAGGTCGTCCCCGACGGCGGCGGCGGCGGCGGCGGTGAAGAACCTCCCGAAGACAGCACGATCATCCGGATCCACTCGGTCACCGTGGTCGCGAGTGCCACGACACCCGCCGGGACCGAGAGCGTCAAGACCGTCCAAGGCCTCGGCAGCCAGACCGTCGACGAAGTGCGTCTCGCCGGCGATGCGCGCATCACGTACATCGAGATCGAGAACACCGGCACCAACGGCGACATCGGCGTGCTCGATTTCCAATGGACGGCCGATGCGCAGTTCGCGCTCGCGAAGCAGGGCGTCGACGTCTATTACTCGCGCCCGGACGGCAGCGTCGCCGGTACGACGATCGTCGTCGACGGCCAGACGTACGCTTGCGTCGCGCCGCCCGCAGGCTCTCCGTACGGCTGCGTCGCCAGGGACGTGCAGGTCACGCCTTACGCGAACGCGGAAATGACCGTGCAGAATGCCGACACCAGCACGGAGACCATCACTTTCAACGGCGGCGGCGGGACCGACGACGTCTACGCCTATTCCGGCAATGTCTTTGCGAGCACCGGTACGCCGGCAGCGACGCCGACCATTTCAAACGCCGCGGCACACTGGGTCCAGGCGGACACTCTTCTCTACAACCTGCCCGCGGGCGCCTCGCAGGCCGAGCTGCTGTTCTCACCCGACGCGTCGATCGTCACGAGCCCGCAGGGCTTCGCCGGCTCGTACCAGACGATCGAGCTGACGTCCGGCACGAATCCAAAGCCGGTCTTCAACAACCAGCTGCACAGCCTGAATGCCTGGGCACTGTCGGCCTCGGCCGTGACCAATGCCAGGGAGATGGCACGCGGGCAGCTCGTCGCGGTCGCTCGCGACGTCAACGGCAAGATCCTCGGCGCCACGCGCGTCCAGACGGCCGGCGCACTCGATGACCTGTACGCCGCGGCCGCAGCGTCCGTTCCGCTGGGCGTGAGTTACACGTCGGGCGCCCCCACGGTCGCGGTCTGGGCACCGACCGCGCTCGAGACCCCGGGCGTCACCGTCAATGTCTATGACAGCCCGACCGACGACACGGCGGACGTCGTCCCGATGACACTCGACGAGTCGACCGGCGTCTGGAGCGTCAGTGGTACGGCGGACTGGGACCGCAAGTACTACACGTTCTCGCTCAAGGTCTACTCGTATGCGGCGAACGCGATCGTCACGAACGAGGTCACCGACCCGTATTCGGTGAGCCTCGCGATGAACAGCGTCCGCAGCCAGTTCGTCAACCTGGACGATGACAACCTGAAGCCGTCGTCTGACTGGGACACGCTCGCGGCGCCCGCGCTCGCGGCACCGGAAGACGCTGTCATTTACGAACTGCACGTCCGCGATTTCAGCATCGACGACACGTCAGTGCCGGAAGAGGACCGTGGCAAGTTCTCTGCCTTCGACGTCCCGGGCACGGACGGTCGCACTCACTTGCAGCAGCTGGCCGAAGCCGGCCTGACGCACGTCCACATCCTGCCGGCGTTCGACCTGGCGACGATCGACGAAAATCCGGACAACGTGGTCGAACTCGACGACCCGGTCGAGGAGCTCTGCACCAGGAACCCGGCTGCCGCCAACCTGTGTTCGACCGACGCAGGCAAGACGATCCGCCAGGCGATCCAGGACGCGATCGCGGCGAGCTGGCTCGAGCGGCCGCAGCAGATCGTGGGCTGGATGCGCAATTACGATGGCTTCAACTGGGGCTACGACCCGTTCCATTTCGGCGTCCCGGAGGGCAGCTACTCGAAGGATCCGAACGGCGTGGAACGGATCAAAGAGTTCCGCCGCATGGTCAAGGGCCTGAACGACCTGGGCCTGCGGACCGTCCTGGACGTGGTTTACAACCACACGAACGAGTCGGGCCAGAACACGAAGTCGGTCTTCGACAAGATCGTGCCGGGCTATTACCACCGTCGCGACATCACGACGGGCTCCGTCACCACCGGCTCGTGCTGCCAGGACACGGCGGTCGAGTTCAAGATGATGGAAAAGCTGATGGTGGACACCGGCGTGCGCTGGGTCCGTGACTACAAGGTCAGCGGCTTCCGCTTCGACATCATGAGCATGCATCCTCTGGCCAGCATGTTGCACTTCAAGGAGGCGGTGCAGGAAGTCGACCCGAGTGTCTACATCTACGGCGAAGGCTGGAACTGCTGCGGCGGCGAGGACGACGTGCGCTTCGAGTCGGCGCGCCAGGCCAACCTCGGCGGCACCGGCATCGGCAGCTTCAACGACCGCATCCGCGACGTCGTCCGCGGCGGCGGGCCGTTCGACGCGGGCGAGCAGTACGTCCAGAACCAGGGCTTCATCAACGGCTGGTACTACGACCCGAACGCCGCCAACACGGGCAGCCAGGCCGACCGCCAGGCGCTGATCAAGGACACCGACAACATCCGCGTTTCGCTGGCAGGGGGCCTTGCGAGCTACCGGTTGCAGAACTCCGCGGGCGTGACCGTGTCCGGCGCGGACATCGACTACCGCGGCCAGCCCTCCGGCTACACGCAGGACCCGCAGGAAATCATCAACTACGCCGAAAAACACGACAACCAGACGTTGTGGGACCTCGGCTCGTACAAGCACCCGACCGGAACTCCGGTGGCGGACCGCGTGCGCGCGCAGAACGTCGGCTTGTCGCTGCTCCTGCTGGGCCAGGGCGTGCCGTTCATCCACGCCGGCTCGGAACTCCTGCGCTCCAAGTCGGGCGATCGGGATTCGTACGACTCCGGGGACTGGTTCAATTCGATCGACTGGACGATGACCGGGACGAAGTGGGCGCAAGGCCTGCCGGTCGATTACAAGAACCAGGGTGAATGGTCGATCCTGGTCAGCAAGTACCAGGATCCGACGACGCACCCGGGCCCGGCCGAGCTGCAGCGTTCGTTCGACCATACCCTCGAAATGCTCGAGATCCGCAAGAGCTCGCCGCTGTTCCGCCTGCGTGATCAGGCGCAGGTCGACCTGCGCGTGAAGTTCCACAACACCGGTCCAGGCCAGCTTGCAGGCGTGATCGCGATGGGCATCGATGGTTGCACGGAGCCGGGCAACACCCCGGACACCGGCGCGATCATGACGATCTTCAATGCCTCGGACGAAGCGCGGACGCTCGCATTGTTCGGGACCGAGGCGTGGTCGCTGCATCCCGTGCTCGTCACCTCGACCGACCCGGTCGTCAAGACGGCCAAGCACGATGCCAACGGGTTCTTCGTGCCGGCCCGCACCACGGCCGTATTCACGCGCGTTGCGCAGACCTCCTGCGCGCCGTACGCGAAGGACCTGTTCGTGCGCGGCAGCTTCAACGACTGGGGCAATCCGAGCCCCACCGACCAGTACAAGCTGCAGTTCCTCGGCGGGAAGGACTATTCGGTGAGCGTGCCGGTCACGGTCGGCCCGCAGCAGTTCAAGATCGCCGACGCCCGCTGGACCGCGGACACGAACTGCGGTGCCGCGGCGGACGGCGCCACGGCCTGGCTCGGCCAGCCGTTCGCGATGGTGTGCAGCAACGATTCGAAGAACATCGGCCTGACGGCACCGTCCGCCGGCAACTACACCTTCAGCCTCAATGCCGCGAGCACGACGAACCCGACGTTGACCGTGGGCAGGACGTCGCCGTCGAATGACCAGACGGTCTTCGTGCGCGGTGGGTTCAACAATTGGGACACCAGTCTGCCGACGATTTGGGACGGCGAGAGAATCTACACGTCGGCGGCATTCGCTCCGGATGCAGCACCTGGTACCGGTGGATTCGGACCCTTTGAGTTCAAGGTTGCCACCGGCGATTGGTCGACGCTCGACTGCGGCGGCCCCCGTGGCGCGGCGAATGGCAGTACGGTGGCCGTGATCGGGCAGCCGTTGG
>DASUYI010000185.1:0-5581 GCA_036377475.1 Steroidobacteraceae bacterium
GGCCGCCGCGACCCGGCCGAGGTCGTTGCGCGCGAGGTCGACGAGCATGACGTGCTCGGCATTTTCCTTCGGATCGGCCAGCAACCGCGCTTCGTTGGCGCGATCCTCGACCGCGTCGGCGCCGCGCGGCAACGTGCCCGCGATCGGGCGCATCTGCGCGTACCCGTCGTTGAGCTTGACCAGCGCTTCGGGCGACGAGCCCACGACCGTGCGGTCCCCGAGTTCGCAGAAGTACATGTACGGCGACGGATTGAGCAGCCGCAACGCGCGATAGGCCTCGAACGGGTCCAGGTCGTGCCGACCTGAGAACCGGACGGCGAGCACGAGCTGGTAGACGTCGCCGGCCGCGATGTACTCCTTCGTGCGGGCGACGCGCTCGAGGAACTGGTCCTCCGACAGGCTCGCCTCGGGCGGGCCGTAGCGCTGTTGCCAGGGCGGACCCGGCAGGCCGCCGCGCAACGCGCGGATCACCTCGCGCCGCAGCGACTGGCGTTCCGGGTCGGGGCCGGCGTGCAGCAACGCCGCCCGCCGGGTGAGGTGATCGAACACGAGCAGCGAGCGCGGCGCGACGTAGTGCGCATCGGGCGGTGTGTCGCCGTCCGTGGGTGGACGCGACGGCAGGCGCTCGAAGTAACGAACGAGATCGTAGCTCGCCACACCCACGAGGCCGCCGTGCAGCGGAAAGCCGTTCTGCGTCACCTCGGGTCGCGGGGCACGCGCGAGTGCGTCACGCAGGCTCGCGAGCAGCGCGGCCTGGTCCGCCGGGCGCGGGGCGCGCGTGCCGTCGACGACCAGACCGTTCGCGTCGAGGCGGACCTCGAGACAGTCACCGAAACCGATGAACGAGTAGCGCGCGAGACGCTCGCCGCCCTCCACGCTTTCGAGCAGGAAGCGCGGCCGGAACGGCTTCAACTTGAGGTACGCCGACACCGGGGTGTCGAGGTCGGCGGCGATGTCGAACGAAGTCGTCGTCACTCACGGCTCCTCTGTCGCGGAAACCCGGAGGACGGACGACAAAAGACCCATCCCACGGTGGCTCGCGGAGATGGGTCCTGGAATCCTGCGAACGAGTCTTGAGAACGCGTCCGGCCCCACTCCTAGAAGTGGCGCCACCACCAGCGAAGGATGTTGTCGGAAAGCGCGTTCATTTCGCGTCGCAGTATCCACGGCGAAGCGCAGAGCGTCAAGAAAGGGCCCCTGCCCTAGAATGCTTCTTTTTCAGCCCTGACCTGACACCTTGTCCCCAGCCCACCTCGGCGGCGTACCACTCGTCCGCATCGACGAACTGTTCCGGGCGGCCCGGCGTCGATACGTGGAACAGCATCCGCGCGCCGCGCAGCGCACGGAGCACGGCATCGACGGGTTCTACGACGGCGTGCCGATGCACTGGATGCGCGACTGGTCGATGCCGTTCCCGTTCGTCGTCGCCTCGGCGCAGGGCGCGACACTGCACGACACCGACGGCCACGAGTACGCCGACTTCTGTCTCGGCGACACCGGCGCGATGTTCGGCCACTCGCCGCCGCCCGTCGCCGAGGCGATCTCGCGGCAGGCGGGGCGCGGCCTCACGTACCTGTTGCCGACCGAGGATGCGCTCGAAGTCGGCCGGCTGCTACGCACGCGCTTCGGGTTGCCACACTGGCAGGTCGCGACCACCGCGACCGACGCAAACCGCTTCGCACTGCGCGTCGCGCGGGCCGTGACCGGCCGGCCGAAGGTGCTGGTGTTCAACGGCTGCTACCACGGCACCGTGGACGAGACCTTCGTGCGGCTGGCGCACGGCCGTGCGGTGCACCGGCCGGGCCTGCTCGGTCAGGCGGGAGACCTCACGCAACTCGCGCGCGTCGTCGAGTTCAACGATGTCGACGCGCTGCGGCACGCGCTCGCGCACGGCGACGTCGCGTGCGTCATCACCGAACCCGTGCTGACCAACTCGTGCATGGTGCTGCCCGAGCGCGGTTTTCTCGAGGCCGTGCGCAGGCTCACGCGCGAGTCCGGCTCTTTGCTGCTGATCGACGAGACGCACACGATCTCGACGGGCCCGGGTGGATATACGCGCGCGCACGGGCTCGAACCCGACCTGTTCGTGCTGGGCAAGCCGATCGCGGGCGGCGTGCCGGCGAGCGTCTGGGGCTTCACCGAGGAGGTCGCGCGCCGACTCGACGCCGTCCGCGCGCGGACCCCGCCCGGGCACTCCGGCATCGGCACGACGCTTTCGGCCAACGCGCTTTCGCTCGCCGCCATGCGTGCCTGTCTCGAGCGAGTCATGACGCCCGAGGCGTACGACCACATGGAGCGACTCGCGGCCGTGCTCGCGCAGGGCCTCGAACACGCGGTCGCCGGGTATCGACTGCCGTGGCACGTCGCTCGTGTCGGCGCGCGCGTCGAGTTCGTCTGCGCACCCGGCCCCCTGCGCAACGGGACCGAGGCCGAGGCCGCGCACGCGCCCGCGCTCGAACGCGCGATCCATCTGTCGCTGCTCGTTCGTGGTTGCCTGATCGCGCCCTTCCACAACATGATGCTCGTCAGCCCCGCGACGACGGCGGAGCAGGTCGAAAAGCTGCGGCATGCCTTCGCCGAGGTCGCCGGCCTGCTTGCCCGACGCTGACTGCGCACTCATCGGAGCTGCCATGCTGCTCGAACGACTCGGACGGATCGTCGGACCGGACAACGTGCTCACCGGCGAACGCGTAAGTTCGCGCGCGGTCGGCTGGGCCGACCACAGTCCGTGTCGCGCCAGGGCAATCGTCCGCCCGGGCAGCACCGACGAAGTGTCGCGCGTGCTCGCCCTGTGTCACGGACTCGGCCAGCCGGTGGTCACGCTGGGCGGACTCACCGGCCTGGTGCGCGGCTCGGTCGCCGAGCCGGATGAAATCGGGTTGTCGCTCGAGCGCATGCACCGGATCGAGTCGGTCGACGTCGTTGGCCGCACGATGACCGTCGAGGCCGGCGTGCCGCTGCAACGTGTGCATGAGGAAGCGGAGAAGCACGGCCTCCTCTACCCGGTCGACTTCGGCGCGCGCGGGTCCGCGCACATCGGCGGCAGCGTCGCCACCAACGCCGGCGGCAACGGCGTGATCCGCTACGGCATGACGCGCGAGTCCGTGCTCGGGCTCGAGGCGGTGCTCGCGGACGGGACGGTGGTCCCGGCCATGAACCGCATGCTCAAGAACAACGCCGCCTACGACGTGAAGCAGCTGTTCATCGGCACCGAGGGCACGCTCGGCGTCGTCACGCGGCTCGTGCTCCGACTGCGCGAAATGCCGCGCAGCACGCAGACCGCGCTGGTCGCCTGTCCCGGGTTCGGCGCGGTGACGCAGTTCCTCAAGCACGCGGACGGCACGCTCGGCGGCGCACTGAGTGCGTTCGAACTGATGTGGAACGAGTTCTACCGGCTCGTGACGACGCCGCCCGCCAAGGGCTCGCCGCCGCTGTCGCAGGAGCATGACTATTACGTGCTGGTCGAATCGGAGGGCGGGGACCCGGGCCGCGACCAGGCGCAGTTCGAGGACGCGATTGCCGCGGCGCTCGAAGCCGGTCTCGTCAGCGACGCGGTGATCGCGGGGTCCGAGGCGCAGCGCGAGTCGCTCTGGGCGCTGCGCGACGACGTCGAGACGTTCTTCAGGCTCGGCATGCCCGTCGTGTTCGACGTGAGCCTGCCGATCGCCGAGATGGAGGCCTACGTCGGCGAGGTCGTGGCGCGGCTCGAGCGTGAATGGCCGGCCTATCGCCGGTTCGTCTTTGGTCACCTCGGAGACGGCAACCTGCACGTGATCGCGACGGGTCCGCCCAGCGTGGACGCCCGGCGCGGCATCGAGCGTTGCGTGTACGAGCCCCTCGCCGCGCGACAGGGTTCGGTCTCGGCCGAGCACGGCATCGGCCTCGAAAAACTGCCATGGCTGGCGCAGTGCCGCTCGCCCGCCGAACTCGCGTTGATGCGCAGGCTCAAGCAGACCCTCGATCCCAAGGGCATCCTGAACCCGGGTCGTGTCCTGCCGGCAGCCTAGTGCGCGACGACGACGGGCGCGCGGGTCGCGTCGACGCGAGCGGGTCAGACCCGCCCGTGCTCGACCACCTGTCCCGTCGCGGGGTCGACGCGGATCAGCGGCAGCCCCTGCGCTTTCCACGCCCGGAGCCCGCCGTCGAGGTTCTCCACGTCGCGGACACCCGCGGCGGCGAGCGCCTGCGCCGCACGCATCGACCGGCCACCGCCGCCGCACTGCATCACGACGCGCTTGCCGGTCGCAGCCGGGATCGCCTTCGGGTCGAACGTCGACAGCGGGTAGAGCAGCGCACCGGGAATGCGTTCCACGGCGTATTCGTGCGGTTCGCGCACGTCGATCAGCAGCACGCTGCCCTGCGCCAGGCCGTCACGTACGTCGGCCGGGCCGGTCTGGGGAATGTCGCTCATGGCTGTCCTCGCAAATTCACTTCGCGCGGCCGAACACGTCGAGCGGCACTCGCAGGTAGCGCACGCCGTCGGCGTCCGGCGGCGGCAGGTGCCCGGCGCGGATGTTGACCTGGACCGACGGCACGATCAGGTTCGGTACGTCGAGCGACGCGTCGCGTTCGGTGCGCATCCGGACGAACGCCGTCTCGTCGACGTCATCCCGCAGGTGCGTGTTGCCGCGCCGCTGTTCGGCAACGGTGGTTTCGCACTGCGCCTCACGGCCGCCCGGCCGGTAATCGTGGCACACGAACACGCGGGTCGACGGCGGCAATGCGAACAGGCGGGCGACGACCGATCGATACAGTTGCCGTGAATCGCCGCCCGGAAAATCGCAGCGCGCCGAGCCGCTGTCGGGCATGAACAGCGTGTCGCCGATGAACACCGCATCGCCCACGAGAAAGCTCACGCTGTCGCTGGTGTGCCCGGGCGTCGCCAGCACACGGACCGTCATCGCACCGAGCGGCAGGTCCTGTCCGTCATCGAGCAGCCGGTCGAACTGACTGCCGTCCGCCTCGAACTCCCCGCCGAGCCCGTAGATCCGCTTGAACGTGCGCTGCACGTCGAGGATGCCGCGACCGATCGCGACTTCGCCGCCGAGCCGGGCTTTCACGTGCTGGGCCGCCGAGAGGTGGTCGGCATGGGCGTGCGTCTCCAGGATCCAGCGCACGTCGAGCGACCGCGAGCGACAGTGCGCCACGAGTTCGTCGGCGGCCGTCGTCGCGGTGCGACCCGACCGCCAGTCGAAATCGAGCACCGGGTCGACGATCGCGGCGACGCCCGTCGCGGGGTCCGCGACCACGTAGGTCCAGGTGCCGGTCGGGGCGTGAAAGAAACTCGTGACGTCGGGCGACATGTGACGTTCTCGCTCGATTGCTGGTACTAGCGGGTCATCGGGCCGCGGCGTGGCGCGTCGGTGCCGCACGACCGCTCGGTGAGCGGTGCGCCCATGCCGGCGAGCACCGCGCGTTGCTGCGGGATCGGCGTGCGCACCTGCCGCTCCTCGAAATCCCGCAGCCGCGTGAACACGTCCTGTGCGAGCACGCGGTCGACGAACGCCGCCGTGCGCGGCCAGCGCCCGGCATCAACACGGTGCCGCGCAAATCCGAGGTTGCGGAACGGAACCGCGAGCGC
>DASUYI010000186.1:0-3868 GCA_036377475.1 Steroidobacteraceae bacterium
ATGCGGCGTCGCTCCAGCGCACCGAGGCGGTCAGCAAGCAGATCACCGAGGCGCTGCGCGCGAACCCGTACGTCGACCAGGTCATGACGTTCTCGGGGCTCGACGTGCTGACGTTCACGCTGCGCACGAACACGGGCATCACGTGGGTCAGCTTCAAGGACTGGTCGGAGCGCAAGGCGCCCGATGCGTCCGCCAGCGCGATCGCCGGTTACGTGTTCGGCGCGGGAATGCAGATCAAGGACGCGTTCGTGCTCGCGTTCGAGCCGCCGCCGATCGAGGGACTCAGCATGACGGGCGGCTTCGACGGCTACGTGCAGTCGCGTGCCGGCGGCTCGATGAAGGAACTCGAAGCCGCGGCGCAGGCGCTCGTGGCGGCGGCTTCCGAGCGCAAGGAGCTTGCCAACGTCACGACGACGTTCTCGGCGAGCGTGCCGCAGGTCCGGCTCGACGTCGACCGCGAGCAGGCCAAGCTGCTCGGCATCGACGTGGCGGAGGTGTTCGAGACGCTGCAGAGCACGCTCGGCGCGCTGTACGTCAACGACTTCAATCGCGCGGGACGCGTGTTCCGCGTGCACCTGCAGTCGGAGGCCGCGTTTCGCGCGCGGCCCGAGGACATCCGCGACGTCTACGTCCGCGCGGGCGACGGCCAGATGATCCCGCTCACCTCGCTGGTGACGATCAGCGAGACCACGGGACCGGAGGTCATCGAGCGCTACAACGTGTTCCCGTCGGCGAAGGTGCTCGGCGACGCCGCGCCGGGCTACAGCTCGGGCGAGGCGCTCGCGGCGATGGAGCAGGTGGCGCGCACGGCGCTGCCGGACGGGTACGCGCTCGAGTGGACCGGCACCTCGTTCCAGGAAAAGGTCTCGGGCGGCACCTCGTCGGCCGTATTCCTCGTCGGCGTGCTGATGGTGTTCCTCGTGCTCGCCGCGCAATACGAAAAATGGACGCTGCCGTTCGCCGTGATCCTCGCCGTGCCCTTCGCGGTGTTCGGCGCGCTGCTCGCGGTCTTCCTGCGCGGCCAGGAAAACGACCTGTACTTCCAGATCGGGCTCGTCACGCTCGTCGGCCTCGCCTCGAAGAACGCGATCCTGATCGTCGAGTTCGCGCAGCTCAAGGTGCAGGAAGGCATGTCGCTGGTCGACGCCGCCGTCGAAGGCGCACGCCTGCGCTTCCGCCCGATCGTGATGACCTCGCTCGCGTTCATCCTCGGCGTCACGCCGCTCGCGCTCAGCGGCGGCGCCGGCGCGGCGAGCCGGCACTCGATCGGCACGGGCGTGATCGGCGGCATGCTGGCCGCGACGTTCATCGCGACGTTGTTCATACCGCTGTTCTTCAAGCTGGTCGCTGCGCGCGGCGTCGACAAGTTCCACGCGCCGCGGCGCACGGTCGAGGAGGGCAGCGATGCGGCCTGACCTCCTGCGCCGTCGACTCCTTGCGGCAACCGTGCTCGCGGCGGCGTTCGCCGGCGTGCTGGGCGGCTGTGCGCTCACGCGCGAGCCCGTCAATACGCCGCGCCCGCCGCTGCCGGACGCGTTGCCGGCCGTGGACGGCGCGACGGTCGATTTGCCGGGCCCCTGGTGGGCGATCTTCGACGACGACACGCTCGATGCACTGGTCCGCGAGGCGCTCGCGAGCAATACCGATCTGCAGGCTGCGGCGGCTCGCGTGGCCGAGGCGCGCGCGCTTGCGGGCATCGCGGGGGCCGACCGCTGGCCGACGCTGGGCGTCGAGGCAGGCGCCTCGCGCAGCCGCGAAAGTCGGCTCACGAACCCGCCGGTGAGCGGCGACGAGGCCACGCGCACCGACTACGTCGTGCGTGGCGTGGTCGCCTACGAAGTCGACCTGTGGGGCCGTTACGCACACTCGTCCGACGCGGCCCGCGAACGGCTGCTGGCGACCGAGTTCGACCGCGATGCGCTGCGGCTGAGCCTGACGGGCGAGACGGCACGCGCCTACTTCGAGCTCGCGGCGGCCATCGGCCAGTACGAACAGGCGCGGGCGACACTCGCGTCGCGCGAGGAATCGTTGCGAATCGAGAAGCTGCGGTTCGACGGCGGCGAGAGCGACGAGCTGACGGTCCGCCGCGTCGAGGCCGAGGCGGCGCAGGCGCGAGCGCTGATGCGCGAGTTCGAGTTCGTGGTCGAACAGCGCCAGAACGTGCTCGGCGTGCTGGTCGGCCGCGCGCCGCGCGACCTCGCCGGGCAGCGCATCCTGCCGCGGGCGCTGCCGGTGCAGACCGCGGTGCCGCTGCTGCCTGCCGGACTGCCCGCGGACGTGCTCGCGCGACGGCCCGACATCCGCGCCGCCGAAGCGCAGATCGCCGCGGCGGCCGGCGACGTCGGTGCCGCACGCGCGGCGCTGCTGCCGGGCATCCGCCTCACCGGGAGCTACGGCTCGGCCAGCCTCGAGCTCGGCGACCTGTTCACGAACCCGGCGGACGTCTGGTCGGTGAGCGGCGCCTTGCTGCAGCCGATTTTCCAGGGCGGCCGCCTGCGCTCCAACGTGGCCCGAACCCGTGCGTTGCAGGAGCAGCGTCGCGCCGACTACGCCGGCACGGTGCAGCGCGCGTTCCGCGAGGTGCTCGACGGCCTGCAGGGGCAGGACAGCCTGCGGGCGGTCGAATCGGCACGGGCGACCCAGGTCGCATCGCTGCGTCGCGCGACTGACCTCGCCGAACTGCGCTACGCGGAGGGCGAGATCGCCTACCTGGAACTGCTCGACGTGCGTCGCGGCCTGTTCGCGGCCGAGATCGAGCTGATCTCCGCGCGCCGCGCCGCGCTCGCCAACACGGTCGACCTCGCATTGGCGCTCGGAGGTGGACCGCCGGCGCCGTGACGGGCCTGTCGACAGGCCCTGGCCGCCTGATCCCGCCGATTCGTTGCCCGACCGCGTTGGCGTCCCGGGTGGCCCATGGCTAGGCTCGACAGCACCGCAGCAGAGCGAGCAACGCCATGAGCAGCGCCCCTGGACCGTTCGCGCCGCCGTCCGAACGCGACGTGACCCGCCTCGTGCTCGAGAACCCGCTCGCCTGGCTCGTCACGGCGGCCGGCGGGGAATTTGCCGCCACGCCGCTGCCGTTGCGTCCCGTGGTGGGCGAGCAGGGCGAGGTGCTCGAGCTGCTCGGGCATTTCGCACGCAGCAACCCGCACCACGACCTCGTGCGCCGCGCGCGTCCGACACTGGTCCTGTTCCAGGGTCCGCAGGGGTACGTGTCGTCGTCCTGGTTTCGCGACCGTACGCGCCTGCCGACCTGGAATTACGCCTACGTGCAGTACGTCGTCGACATCGAGTACACCGAGGACCCCGCCGAGACCGAGCGGATCATGCGCGACCTCGTCGATGCGATGGAACACGGTCGTCCGCGCGCCTGGTCGATCGAGGACGCGGGCCCGCGTTACGCGCAGCTCGTCCCCGGCATCATCGCGTTCCGGGCACGGATCCTCGATCGCCGCGTGAAGTTCAAGCTCGGCCAGGACGAGCGCGCCGGCGAGTACGAGGACATCGTGCGGGCGCTCGGCGCCACGGACCAGCGCGCACTGCTCGAATGGATGCAGCACTGCAACGCGGCGCGAGCTTAGGGCCTGTTAACACTCATTGTCATGGCCTGCGTGCCTTTCCAATCGCCTGCGGCGACGAGCGCTCGCGGCTGGCCCGGGACCGACGACCGGTTGCCCTGCCGCACTGGTCGGCCCGAAGGTGCGTGCTAGCATCGACCCGAACCCCGTCCTGCAGGCAGCGAAGAACCGGATGCGCCTGAACGACCCCAGGGCCGACATGCGTCGGTGCCGCGTTTCTCGCTCCGCCGTCCGGCGACTGGGTCTCGTCCTCGTCGTCGCGCTCTCGGTCGCGGCCTGCGCAAGTCCCG
>DASUYI010000187.1:0-5703 GCA_036377475.1 Steroidobacteraceae bacterium
TATTTCAAGGAGCGGACGTTCATGGAAGAGTTGGCCCCGACTCGACTGGACAAGGTAGACCGCAAGATCCTCGATCTGCTCCAGAGGGAGGGAGCACTTTCGGTCGCTGAGGTCGCTTCGCGGACCGGACTTTCCACGACGACGTGCTGGCGTCGCATCCAGTCGCTAGAGCAATCTGGCGTCATCAAGGGTCGCGTGGCCTTGCTCGACCGCGCTGCGCTCGGTCTCGACGTCACCATCTTCGCTCACGTGAAGCTGTCCACCCAGGGACGCGACGCGATTGCGGCCTTCGCCGAGGCGATCCGCGAACGTCCCGAGGTCCTCGACTGCTACACGACGATGGGCGAGTGGGATTTCATGCTGCGCATCGTCACGCGCGACATCAAGGCTTACGAAGCTTTCTACCTCGACCACCTCTCGAAACTGCCCAGCGTGCAGTCGATCAATTCGGCGGTGACGGTGACGGTGATCAAGGAAACCACGATCCTGCCGATTGCGCTGTAGTGGCGACAGGCCGCATGGAGGAGCAAGGATGCTCTACCGTGTGACCCGAAGACGATTCTGCGCGGCACTCGCTGCGCTGCGCGCGGCGGCGTGGCCGGGCATACCAACCGTTTCTGCGGCGCGAGGCCACGGATGAACACCGGCGGTGCGACGAGCATGCTGGCACGCCCCATCGGCCGGACCGGCGAGAGCGTGCCCGTGATCGGCATGGGTTCGTCGAACACCTTCGACGTCGGCGTGGCGCCCGACGAACGTGCACCGCTGCTCGACGTGCTGCGTGAACTCGCCGCGGCGGGCGGCAGCATGGTCGACACCTCGCCGATGTACGGTCGCAGCGAAGGCGTGCTCGGCGACCTGATCGAGGAACTGGGATTGCGCCCGAAGCTCTGGATCGCGACCAAGGTCTGGACCAAGGGACGCGAGGCCGGCGAGCAGCAGATCGGGGCGTCGATGCGTGAGCTGCGCGTCAAGCGGCTCGAGCTGCTGCAGATCCACAACCTGCTCGACTGGCAGGTGCACATGCCGACGCTGCGCGCGCTGCGCGAGCAGGGCAAGGTGAAATACCTCGGTATCACGCACTATCGCGCGGATGCACACGCGGACCTCGAATGCGTGCTCGGCGCCGAGAAGTTCGATTTCGTGCAGTTCAACTATTCGCCGGCCGAACGCGAGGCCGAGCACCGGTTGCTGCCGTTCTGTCGCGATCGTGGCATCGCCGTGATGGTCAACCGGCCGTTCGCCGACGGCGCCATGTTCCAGCGCGTGCGCGACAAGCCGCTGCCGCCGATCGCGAAGGAGCTCGGCATCGCAAGCTGGGGCCAGTACTGCCTAAAGTGGATCGTCGGCCATCCAGCCGTCACCTGCGTGATCCCGGCCACCTCGAAGCCGAAACACATGCTCGACAACAGCCGCGCCGGCTTCGGTCCCGTTCCCGATGCTCGTCAGCGCGAGGTGATGGCGCAGGCGTGGTAGCGGATCTTCGCCTCTCTCGCTGCGGGGGAGAGGCCGCACACAGTGCGGGTGAGGGCTACGGAACTGGCTCGGGATCGGTCCCACCGCCCCAGCCGACGTCTCCCAGCAAGGCGGGAGAGGTGAGGAAGTTCACCCGCTGATGCGGCGCCAGAGCGCGCGTCCGACGAGCCGCGCCTTCGTCGCGAGGTCGAAGCGCTCGAGGTTGGTCTTGACGATGCCCTCGGTGAAGCGCGTGCGCTTCGAATAGTCGATCGCGACGTCGACGAGCACCGGCTTGCCCTCGCGCGCGCGCGCGAAGGCGCTGCTCACGACCGTGTCGATGTCCGCGTCGCCGGCCAGTCGCAGGAACGACGCGCCCGTCGCCTGCGCCACGCCCGCGATGTCGAGCGGTCCGAGCACCGTGCACGTCTTGCGGTTGTATGGAACTTCCTGAGCCTGCGCGATCTGCGCGAGTTCGCCGTCGCTGAAGACGAACACCACCACGCCGAGCCCGAGCGCGGTCGCGGTCGCGAGTTCCATCGCGGTCATCCGGAAGGCGCCGTCGCCGACGATGCCGACCACCTGGGCGTCGGGCCGCGCGAGTTTCGAGCCGATCGTCGCGGGCACGCAATAGCCCATGCAGTTGAAGTCGGTCGGCGAGATCAGCCCGCGCGGCCGATGGATCGGCAGCAGCTCCGCCGCGAGGAAGGTGTGGTTGCCGTCGTCGAGCACGACCGTCGCGTCGTCGGCCAGTTGCTTGCGCAGGCTCGTGAAAAACCGCGCCGGGTTCACTCGACCCTTGGAGTCGTGCTGCAGCCATTGCGCGAGGTACGCCGCCTTCTGCGCGCGAATCGTCGCCTCGACGTTCTCGCGGCGCGACGCCGCGGCGGCGAGCGACGCGCTGCCGAGCGCTGCGACGAGCTTCTGCAGCACCAGCCTGGCATCACCTTCGAGACAGACTCTTGCCGGATAGTTCGCGTTGAAGACGGCGGGATTGACGTCGACGTGGATCAGGTTGGCCGGCGGAACCCAGCCGTAGCTGCCCGTCGCAATCTCGCCGAAGCGCGTACCGACCGCGATCATGCAGTCGGTCTTGTCGAAGGTCTTCTCGACCGCGGGCACTGCGGCGCGACCGAGACAGAATCCCGCGTGCAGCGGATGGTTCGCCGGAAAGGCGCTCACGCCCTGCAGCGTCGTCGAGACGGGGGCACCGAGTTTTTCGGCCAGCGCCGCGACTTCGGCATGGGCGTCGACGGCGCCCCACCCCACGAAGATCGTAGGCGACCGTGCCTGAGCGAGCAGCTCCGCCGCCGCGCCGACCCCCGCGGCGGTACACCGCGCCTCCGGCGTCGCGGGGCCCTGGTAGCGCGGCGACGTGGACGGGCCCGGGTCGCCGGTCAGCAACTGCAGATTGACCGGAATCTCGACGAACACCGGACCGGGCTCGCCGCTCGTGGCCACGCGCACGGCTTCGTGGATCGTCGGGATCACGTCCGCATGCCGGTCGACGAGCCAGGTGCCCTTGGTGATCGGCTTCAGCATCGCGTGCTGGTTCACGTCGTGCAGCTGGTATTGCCGCCCCGTGTCGCGGCGGATGCCGCCGGAGATGACCAGCATCGGGATGCCGTCGAGGAACGCTTCCGCGATCCCGCTCGCCGCGTGCGTCACGCCCGCCGCCGGGACGATGACCAGCGTGCCGAGACTGGTGCCGCTGCGGCTCACGGCATCGGCCATGAACGCGCCGCCACCTTCGTGCGTGACCAGCACGGGCGTGATCGTTTCCGACCGGGCGAGCTCGTCGTAGATCTCGGTGTTGTGCACGCCCGGGATGCCGAACGTGTAGCGCACCCCAGCGTGTTCGAGCGCTTCACGAAGCAACGACGCGGCGGTTCGGCTCACGGCGACCCATCCTTTGGCGGCAAACGCAAATCGACAGTCAGGATTCTAGGCGCAGCGCACAGACCGGGCCATCCGCTTGACCCGCAGTCGAATGCTCGCCGATGCTGCCCGGCCAAACGGATCGCGCCGGGGAGCACCCCAGGCCAGGGCAAGGGACGGAGAAAGCGCTCGTGGACGTCAGGATCGCCGTCATCGGTGCGGGCATGGCTGGCCTGGCGTGCGCACAGGAACTGCTCCGCGCCGACGCCAAGGTCACCGTGTTCGAGCGGTCGCGGGGTCTTGGCGGCCGTCTCGGGACGAGACGCCACGGCGACCTCGCCTTCGATCACGGCGCGCAATTCGTCACCGCCAGGAGCCGCGCGTTCATCGGCTATGCGCAGGCCGCGGTCCGGGCCGGCGTGTTGAACGCCTGGCGCCCCCGCGTCATGGAAGACGACCGCGCCTGGCCCACGCCGATCGAGGATTGGTGGATCGGCACGCCCGGCATGAGCGCGCTCGTGCGTCCGCTCGCGCGCAACCTCGACATCCAGACCGGTGTCTCCGTCCACGAACTGCTGCCCGGCCAGCGCGGCTGGGAGTTGCAGACCGATTCCGGGCGGCAGCACCAGGTGTTCCGCGCGGTCGCCGTCGCGGTCCCGGCGCCACGCGCCGCGACGCTGCTCGGTCCGCACGGGCGCGTGTTCCGCCACATCGCGGACGTCGTCATGGCGCCGTGCTGGACGGGTATGTTCGCGTTCGACCGCCCGCTCGACCTCGGCGCGGAAGCACGTCGCTGGACCGGCGGCCCGCTCGTCTGGGCTGCGTGCAACTCGAGCAAGAGTGAGCGACTGCGCCGCCCGCAATGCTGGGTCGTGCATGCGTCGTCCGCCTGGTCGCGCGAGCATCTCGAGCTCGACGCACAGGAAGCGGCGCGACTGCTGCTGCACGCGTTCGCACAGTCGGTCGGGCAGGCGCTGCCCACGCCTT
Organism: Steroidobacteraceae bacterium; assembly: GCA_036377475.1. Classification (GTDB taxonomy): domain Bacteria; phylum Pseudomonadota; class Gammaproteobacteria; order Steroidobacterales; family Steroidobacteraceae; genus RPQJ01. Next base: position 4,321 of record DASUYI010000187.1, read on the forward strand.
CGCACATCACGGCGCATCGGTGGCGCGACGCCTTGGTGGAACAACCGCTCGGGCTGGCCAGCCTCGTCGACGAGGAAATCACCGCGGGAGCGTGCGGCGACTGGTGCATCGCCCCGCGCGTCGAAGCCGCCTATGAAAGCGGCCGCTCGCTCGCTCACTCGATCCTGTCGATGGTCGGGCTCTCCGCGCGCATGCCGCGCGCCTGACGCGGCGGGAACAGCCGCGAGCGCACGCCGTCGCGCGAAAACCCTTCGTACAGGCCCCAGAGCACGAGCGCGCCGAGGACCGGCACGATCTCGTAGACCACGCGATACATCAGCACGGCCGCAAGCAACTGGTCCGGCGGCACGTCGGGCAGCAACAGCAGCAACATCGACTCGAGCACGCCGAGGCCTGCGGGCACGTGGCTCAGCACGCCGGCGAGCACGCTCGCGAGATACACCGCGAGGAACGGCAGGTAGCCGGGGCCGCCGCCGTCGGGCAGCAGCATGTAGAGCACCGACGAGACCAGCCCGATGTCGACGATGCCGATCGCCAGCTGCAGCGCCGTCATCGCGGGCGTCGGCAGGTTCACCGCCCAGCCCCCGAGCTTGATCGCCTTCTTGCGCAGCAGGATCGTGAGCGCATACGCCAGGTCCTTGGCGAGCCCGACGCAGCCGAGCGCGAACAGCCAGCGGCTCTCGATGCGGAACAGCGGCTCGAGCGTCGGGGCGGCGAACACGAGCGACAGGTCGAGCAACAACCCGAACGCGAGCGCGTATGGGAGGTTCGCGAGCAGGACCGTGGCGCCGACTTCGGTGGCCGAAAACCCGGCGGGCGTGTACATGCGGTAGCGCAAGGCGCCGCCGCTCAGCATCGCCTGGCCCACGGCGTGACCGAGCGGGAATGCGATGAACGCGGTCACCATCGGCTTCGCACGGCCGATGCAATGCTTCACGTAGCGCACGACCGCGACTTCGTACAGCGCAAGCACCGTGAACGCGCCGGAGGAGCAGAGCACGGCGAGCGCGAGCGTGGCCGGGGGGACCGCGCGCATGTTCGCGACGACGTCGGCGAAGCTGATGCGCTGGAACGTGCGCCAGAGCACCCATGCCGCGAGGCACGCGAGTGCGACGCTTACGGCGACGCCGAGCGTCGTTTTCCAGCGGCTGCGACGGGGATCCGGCATGCGCGACAATCTTCCGGGGGCGGTGCCGTCATGGACGGATTCGTTCGAAAACATCCAAACGCAAGTGATTCTCAATTCTGACGGAGCGCTTTTTCGCCCGCCGGAGGAAACCTCCCTTCCGGGCCACGGTCGAATGCGAAGCGAGACGGCCGTGCGTACAATTTTGCCGTTGGTGGGTCGATTGTCCCCTCTCGAGGAGAAGTATCCAAATGTCC
>DASUYI010000188.1:0-8718 GCA_036377475.1 Steroidobacteraceae bacterium
GCTGCTCGGCGCGCTGCGTTCGGCGATGCTCGAGATCCTCGCGCCGGTCGCCCGGCCTCTCGTGGTCGACGCCGCGAAACGGCCGTATGTCGTGCTCGTCGTGGGTGTGAACGGGTCCGGCAAGACCACGACCATCGGCAAGCTCGCGCATCGGCTCGGCCGGGACGGGCGCAAGGTGATGCTCGCGGCCGGCGACACGTTCCGCGCCGCGGCGATCGAACAACTGCAGGTCTGGGGCGAACGCAACGCGGTGCCCGTGATCGCGCAGGCCGCCGGCGCCGACCCTGCCGCCGTGACGTTCGATGCGATGCAGGCCGCGCAGGCGCGTGGCACGGACGTGCTCATCGCCGACACCGCGGGTCGCCTGCACACCCAGAGCAACCTGATGGAGGAACTCAAGAAGGTGCGCCGCGTGCTCGGTCGACTCGACCCGACTGCACCCCACGAAGTGCTGCTCGTGCTCGACGCAGGCCAAGGGCAGAACGCGCTCGCCCAGGCACAGCAATTCCACCGGGCCGTCGGCGTGACCGGCCTCGTGATGACCAAGCTCGACGGCACGGCCAAGGGCGGCATCGTGCTCGCGATCGCCGACGCGCTGAAGCTGCCCATCCGGTTCATCGGCATCGGCGAGACGGCCGCGGACTTCGACGTGTTCGACGCCGGCGCGTTCGTCGACGCGGTGCTGCGGCCCGCGAAGGACGCCGCCGCGTGATCCGCTTCGATCACGTATCGAAACGCTACCCGAACGGTCGCGAGGCAGTCAGCGACCTGTCGCTGGCGATCGGGCGCGGCGAGATGGTGTTCCTGACCGGACATTCGGGCGCCGGCAAGAGCACGTTGCTGAAGCTGATCGCGCTGATCGAGCGGCCGTCGCGCGGCACGCTCGTCGTCAACGGCCAGAACACCGCCGCCGTCCGGCGCTCGAAGATCCCGGCGTTTCGTCGCCAGATCGGCGTCGTGTTCCAGGACCACAAGTTGCTGATGGACCGACCGGTCTACGACAACGTGGGACTGCCGCTCGTGATCGCGGGCGTGCCGGAAAAGGAAATCCAGAAACGCGTGCGGGCGTCGCTCGACCAGGTGGGTCTGCTCGGCCGCGAGCGCACGCGGCCGATCGAACTGTCGACCGGCGAACAGCAGCGGGTCGGGATCGCGCGGGCGATCATCGCGAAGCCCGCACTGCTGATCGCGGACGAGCCCACGGGCAATCTCGATCCCGACCTCGCGATCGAGGTCATGAACATCTTCAAGCGGTTCAACGACGTGGGCGTGACCGTCCTGATCGCGAGCCACGACGTGCACCTGATCGAGCGCTACGCCGTGCGCCGGGTCATGCTCGCGCAGGGTCGTGTCGTCGATGGCGTCGATGCGCCGCCGACGCCTGCCGCCGAGATCACGACCGGTGCGCCCGAAGTGCCCGCCGACGCACTGCGCCCGACCGCGACGAACGCCCCGCTCGTGTTGCCCGACATCCGCCTCGACTGACGGCCCGGCCAGCGGATCATGAAGCAGTGGTTTGAACGTCACGCCCAGACGCTGGTCGGCTCGCTCGGCCGGCTCTGGCAACATCCGTTCGCCACGTTGCTGACCGTGATCGTCATCGGCATCGCGCTCGCGCTGCCCGCCTGCCTGCACGTGCTGGTGCAGAACGTCCGCGTGGCGAGTGGCGGCTGGAACAACGCGCTCGACATCTCCGTCTACATGGAGCCGGACGCGACGCTCGAGCAGGCGAAGCGTGCGGCGGAACGCATCCGGCAGCGGCGCGACGTCGACGAGGTCACGTTGATCGAGGCCGACGCCGCGCTCGAGGAGTTTCGCAAGCACTCGGGCTTCGGCGCGGCACTCGACGCGCTCAAGGACAACCCGCTGCCGCACGCGCTCGTGGTCCGGCCCGACGCCGAGTTTCGCGACTCCGGTCACGTCGACGCGCTGACGAAGGAACTCGACAAGGTCGACGGTGTGGACCTCGTGCAGCTCGACACTGCATGGGTCAGTCGCTTCAACGCGATCCTCGACGTGATTCGTCGCGGCGTGTTCCTCGCGGCGGGGCTGTTCGCGCTCGGCATCCTCGTGATCGTCGGCAACACCATCCGGCTCGACATCGAGAACCGCCGCGACGAAATCGAGGTGACGAAACTGGTGGGCGGCAGCGATGCGTTCGTGCGGCGGCCGTTCCTGTACAACGGGGTCTGGTACGGGCTTGCCGGTGGCCTCACGGCCGGCGCCATCGTGGCGATCGCCGTCGGCGCGCTGAGCACGCCGGTACAACGCATCGCCGGCCTCTACGGCAGCCAGTTCCAGCTCGAGGGCGTGGGGGTGCCGGGCTGGCTGGCCCTGCTTGCCGGGGGTGCGGCCCTCGGCTGGCTCGGCTCTTTCATCGTCGCGACGCGGGAGCTGCGCGAGATCGAACCCAAGTGACACGGCGCATCGACGCGTCGCTGACGCCCGCTGACGTCAGCTCATAACCTGCTGTTCTGGAACTATATTTTCTGACCGAAGCCGACGGCGGAACTCCGGTGTCGCCTTAGCACTCCAAACTCAGGACTGCTAAGATCGCGTTCGACGAGACCCCGTTCCAGAGGTATGCACGACCCGATGACCGCCGCAAACGCACTCGTTCTCCGCACACCCTCCGAACTGGCCCTGGCCGGCCCGATAGGCAGTTTCGACGCCTACGTCGACACGGTCAGCCGGATTCCGGTGCTGAGCCGTGAGGACGAGCTCGAACTGGCGACGCGCTTTCATCGCGACGGCGAGCTCGACGCGGCCCGCAAGCTCGTGCTGTCGCACCTGCGTTTCGTGCTGCACATCGCGCGTGGCTACGCGGGCTACGGCTTACCGCTGGGCGACCTGGTCCAGGAAGGCAACGTCGGCCTCATGAAGGCGGTCAAGCGCTTCGACCCAACGGTCGGCGTGCGTCTGGTCTCCTTCGCGGTGCACTGGATCCGTGCCGAGATCCACGAATACGTGGTGCGCAACTGGCGGCTCGTCAAGGTCGCCACGCCCAAGGCGCAGCGCAAGCTGTTCTTCAACCTGCGCAAGTACAAGCGCAACCTCGGCTGGCTCTCGGCGGAGGAAACCGCCGCAGTGGCTCGCGACCTCGGCGTCAGCGAGCACGAGGTCACGGAGATGGAACGGCGGCTCTCGGCGCGGGACGTCTCGTACGACCCGGTGCCCGACGCAGAGGACGAGGAGTCGGCGAACTATTCGCCGGCCGCGTACCTCCCGGCCCCGGACGCCGATCCGGCGATCGCCGTCGAGCGCGCGGAATGGGACGACGACGTCAGCGACCGGGTCGCATTTGCGATGACGCAACTCGATGAGCGCAGCCGTGCGATCCTGAAGGCGCGCTGGATGGACGAGCCGAAGGCGACGCTGCACGACCTCGCCGACCAGTACGGCGTGTCCGCCGAGCGCATCCGCCAGGTCGAGGCGAATGCGATCAGGAAGCTGAAGAAGCTCGTCGTCGCGTAGGAAGTGACTAGCGGATAGCGGTTAGTGACTAGCCGGTAGTTGGAATGCAGAGGGCCCGCCATCGCTGGCGGGCCCTTGGTTTTTTGTCTATCCGCTATCCGCTTACCGCTATCCGCTTCCTCAGCCCTTCTTCGCCTTCTCCACGTTCTCCTGCGTCACCGGCACGATCGTGATCTCGACGCGCCGGTTCTGTGCGCGGCCCGAGTCCGAGTCGTTGCTCGCGACTGGGTGACCCTCGCCGGCGCCGATCGTGACCATGCGGGTGCGGTCCACGCCGTGGCCCGAGAGGTACGAGGCGACGCTGTTGGCGCGCCGCTCGGAAAGCTGCTGGTTGTACGCGTCGCTGCCGACGGAATCGGTGTGTCCGGCGACTTCGATCACGGTCTTGTCGTACTCGGCCAGCGTCGCGGACACCTTGTCGAGCACGGGGTAGAACTGCGAGTTGAGGTCGGAGCTGTCGAACGCGAACGTGACGCCGCCCGGCATGTCGAGCGTGATGTTGTCGCCCTGGCGCACGACGTCGACGCCGGTTCCCGCCATCTGCTCACGCAGCTTGGCCTCCTGCTTGTCCATGTAGTAGCCGACCGCGCCACCGGCGAGCGCGCCCGCGGCCGCACCGATCATGGCGGCCTGGAACTTGTCGTTGCCGCCCGTGAGCAGGCCGATCACGGCCCCCGCGGCCGCGCCGTAGCCCGCGCCCTTGCGGGTCTTTTCCTTGTCCGGATTGGTCGCCATGTCCTCCATGGCCGCGCACCCGCTCAGTGCCAAGGCCCCCGCGGCCACGACTGCGACGAACCCTGACTTGTTGATTCGAAACATGGCGAACGACTCCTGGCTGGGAATGAAAACTTAACGCCCGGCGGTCCGGTCCGTTGACGAACCGCCCCGATTGTCAAAGTGCGCTGAATACCGGTTCGACGCCGGCCGCGCGCACGGCCGCCGTCACGGCTCGATGCGTATCCAGATTCAGCGCATCGGGCAAAAGTTCCTCGGGTCCGGCCCGGCGAGCCAGTGCGTGCGCGGCGGCGATCAGCATGCCGTCGGTGAACCGCGGCACGCCGGCCTCGAGCGCGCCCTTGAACAGGCCCGGGAACGCCGCGACGTTGTTGATGCCCTTGCCGTCCGCCGCGAAGACCGCGCCCCGCTCGAGCGCGGCCATCGGCTCGATCTCGGCGTCCGGGTTCGACAGCGCGAAAATGATCTGGCCCGGCCGCACCCACTCGGGCTTGATCAACCCCCGGACCCCGGTGGTCGCGACGACGATGTCGGACCTGGCCATCAGGTCCTGCAGCGAGGCGACCTCGCCACCCAGTCCGCGCAATCGCTCCAGCGCGTCCGCGCGCAGATCGGACCCCAGCAGCCGTTGCACGCCCTGCGCACGGAGCACGCGCGCGATCCCGAGCCCGGCCGCGCCGAGTCCGACCTGGCCGACGACGGACGACGACAGACTGCGACCGACGCGCTTGACCGCGTTGATGAGTCCCGCCAGCGCGACCACGGCCGTGCCGTGCTGGTCGTCGTGCAATACGGGGATGCGCAGCCGCTCCACGAGTTCGGCTTCGATGGCGAAGCACTCCGGCGCGGCAATGTCCTCGAGCTGGATCGCGCCGAACGACGGCGCGATCGAGACGATCGTGTCGACGATCCGCGCGGTGTCCTTCGAATCGATCAGGATCGGGTATGCGGTGATGCCGACCAGCGCCGCGAACAGCGCGGCCTTGCCCTCCATCACCGGCAGGCCGGCGACGGGACCGATATCGCCGAGGCCAAGGATCGCCGTGCCGTTCGTGACTACCGCCACCGTGTTCTGGCGATTGGTGTAGAGCGCGGCCTTGGCCGCGTCGTCCCGGATCGCAATGCACACCCGCGCGACGCCGGGCGTGTAGATGTCGCGCAGGATCTGCTGGGTCGTGATCTGCAGCGACGGCTCCATGTGGATCTTGCCGCCCTTGTGGCGGTTGAAGACGCGGTCTGACTTGCCGACGAAGCGCGCGTGCGGCAGCGCATTGATCTTCCCATAGAACTCCGGGTGGGCCTGCTCGTCGATCTCGACCGTGATCTCCCAGAGCGTGCGCCCCTGCTCGCGGCGCAGCGACTGCAGGTGTTCGATCACCAGCTGCGCTTCGGCGATCACCTCGAGCACGCTCGCGAGCGCGCCGGGCTTCTGGAAGGTTTCGACCAGCAGGATCTCGGGAATCTTCACTCGCGCGCATCTCCGGCCCGGGCCGCATACGATAGCAGTCCGCTCGCGCCCGCCGGGCAAGCTGGTCGCTCCGAATGACAACGCTGCTGACGTCCTCGGCCCTGCGCACCGTGCTTCGCTGGCCGGCGTGGCTCGTGATCGCATCTCTGGCGTTTGCGTCCGCCTGCGAGCGGCACAAGCAGGCGCCGGCCGAGCGCGCCATCGTCGAGATCGAGGCCACCCTGAGCGCCGCCGGCACCGCGCCGGCGAAGTTCATCCCGGGCGACCTCCAGGACGTGCAGGCCGGCGTGGCCGAACTCAAGCGCGCCTATGCGTCGCGTCGCTATGCGGCAGTGCTCGAGCGTGCGCCGGTGGTGCTCGCGGCGGCCAGGGCGTTGGGGCCGTTGGCCGCAGAGCGCGAAGCGGAGCTGAACCGGGTCCTGCGCACCGAATGGGCGGCCCAAGTCCACGCCGTGCCGGCGGAACTCGCCGCCGTCGCAGAGCGCTTCGACCGTCTCGAGGCCCGGAAGCCGTTGCCCCCGGGCGTGACGGTCGACGACGTCCGTGCCGCCAAAGGCCGGTTGCGCGATGCGCTCGCGCTGTGGGATCGGGCATTGCAGGAGGAAGCGGCCGGACGCCTGCCCGAGGCCGTCACCCTGGCCGGCCAGATCCGGGACATGGGTCGATCCGTGGACGCGCTGTCGCAGCCCGGGGCGGCCGCGGCACCGGTCAAGTAAAATGCGTCCTTTGCCGTACTGCCCCGGGAGCCGACCTTGCCCGCCCATGCCCTGAATCCCCTCGACCTTTACGACGTCCGCTCAGAGCTCACCGAAGAGGAGCGCATGGTGCAGGACTCGGTCGGGCGCTTCGTCGACGACGCAGTGATCCCGATCATCCGCGAGCATTTCGAGAACCACACGTTTCCCGGCGAGCTGGTCGCCGAACTCGCGGGACTGGGGCTGCTCGGCAGCTCGCTGGACGGGTACGGCTGCGCCGGCATGAATGCGGTGAGCTACGGCCTGATCTGCCAGGAACTCGAGCGCGGCGACTCGGGCCTGCGCAGCTTCGTTTCGGTGCAGTCGTCGCTCTGCATGTACCCCATCCATGCCTACGGCAGCGAGGAACACAAGCAGGCGTACCTGCCACCCATGGCGCGCGGCGAAGTGATCGGCTGCTTCGGGCTCACGGAACCGCACGGCGGTTCCGACCCGGCGAACATGAAGACCCACGCGAAACGTCGCGGCGGCGACTGGGTTCTGAACGGCGCGAAAATGTGGATCACCAACGCGCCGATCGCCGACCTGTTCGTGATCTGGGCTCGAACCGAGGACGGCATCCGCGGCTTCCTGGTCGAGAAAGGCGCGAAAGGCCTCGCCGCCCCCGAGATCGAAAAAAAGTTTTCGCTGCGTGCGTCGGTGACGGGCGCGATCTTCCTCGAGGACGTCGTCGTGCCAGCCTCGGCGATGCTCCCGGGCAGCACCTGCGGCATGAAGGCGCCGCTTTCGTGCCTGACGCAGGCGCGTTACGGCATCACCTGGGGCGTCATCGGCGCGGCGCAGGCCTGCCTGCACGAGGCACTCGAGTATTCCCGGACCCGCATCCTGTTCAACAGGCCGCTCGCGGCAACGCAGATGATCCAGGTCCGGCTGGCCGAGATGGCGCGCAAGGTGACGACGGCGCAGTTGCTGTCGCTGCAACTCGGGCGGCTCAAGGACTCAGGCCGCATGTCGCCCTCGCAGGTCTCGCTGGCCAAGTGGAACAACTGCCGTGCGGCAATCGACGTGGCGCGGGATGCCCGCGACATCCTCGGCGGTGCCGGCATCAGCGCGGAGTACGTGCCGATCCGTCACGCGCTCAACCTCGAAAGCGTGATCACCTACGAAGGCACCGAGACGATCCACCAGCTCACGATCGGACGCGAGCTCACCGGGATCAACGCCTTCGGCTAGCGTCCGGGAGCCGGTTCGTGTCACGACTTCCGTTGTCGGCATTCTTTACGAAATCAATGCCTTAGGCGGACTGAAATCGCTCACGGCCGCAATTCCAGTTCATAACTCATTGATTGGAAAAGGTCTACCGGCCGCTGGCACGACGCTTGCTACTTGTTAATCGTCCTTCATTGGCCCAATAGAGCTAACAACCGCCACCGGGCGAAGGACGGGCAAGCCAGCTCGGGAAAGGTTGTCCGCCAGGGGATCGATCGGAAGGAAGAGGACGAGAAAGAGGGAGCGTCGAAATAACAAATCTGGTTCTGGATGCGCCCAAGAAGAAAAACGTGAACAATTAGAACAGCATCCGACAGTAACCCGGCCCCGCTTTGCGGGGCTTTTTCTTTTGCTTCCGCCGGACTCAGGCCGCGCCGCTGCCGTCGATCGCGAGCACCCGGTCGCCGGGCTCGATGCGGACGTCGTTATCCCGCCAGCAGAACAGCCGTCGCCCGCCTCTGTGCACCTCGATGACGACCGCGCCGAGCACCTCGCGCGCGAGCCGTCCCACCTCGTCGGGTCGGACGTCGCGTTCCACGAGCTGGTAGACGCCGCGGTAGGACAGCAGTTCGGACACGAAGTCGACGGTCCCGTGCGTGCCGACCGCATCGGCCATCAGGAAGCCGCCGAACCGTGGCGGCGAGACGACCTCGTCGGCGCCGCCCGCGCGCACGAGCTTGATGTTCTCGGGTTCGCGCACGCTCGCGATGATGCGGACGTTCTTGCTGAGCGACCGCGCGGTCAACACGACGAGGACGGTCGTGTCGTCGCGCCCGACGCTGACGATCAGCGAATGTGCCTCGCGCAGGCCGGCCATGCGCAGCAGTTCCTCGCTCGAGGCGTCGCCGTGAATGCCGATCAGCCTGCGTTCCGCCGCCTTGGCCACTTCCTCGCGATCGGGATCGATCACGACGATGCGCTCGGGATCCCAGCCGCGCAGCAGCAGTTCGTTGGCCGCGATCGAGCCGCTGTGCCCGTAGCCGCAGACGATGACGTGCCCCTTGAGTTCGCGCTGCAATCTCAACATGCGCCATTCCTCGATCAACCGCTGCAGCACGAGCTGGTAGGCCGTGCCGA
>DASUYI010000189.1:0-2131 GCA_036377475.1 Steroidobacteraceae bacterium
TTCGCTGATTACCAGCGACGCGGGCGCTCGGTCTTGGCCTGCGCTTCGTTCACCTTGAGCGAACGTCCGTCCATCTGGAACCCGTTGAGGTTCTGGATGGCGCGGGCGGCCTCGGAGTTCGACGTCATCTCGACGAAGCCGAAACCACGGGGACGGCCGGTGTCGCGATCGTTGATCAGCGCGACGGAGTCGACGGTGCCGTGGGCGGCGAACAGGGCGCGGACGGCGTTCTCGTCGGCGGAGAACGGCAGGTTGCCAACGTAAATCTTGCTCATTTGAAAATACTCTCGGTCGGGGCCGGTTCGTCGTGCCTTGCACAGGCGTGGCGACGTCGAGGCCCGGGGAAACAAGGCATGAGGCAGCGCGACTGAATTCCAGTGCGGTGAACACCGGCGATCACAGACGCGTGGCAACGGTGCCACGTGGATCGGAAACTCTTCAGGCTTAGCGCGCGGGCCCGCAGGATGCGCCGGACAGGCGCGGGGACCGAAACAGAAAGTAGAAGGGAGACTACCCGCGGCGGACTATACGCACATTCGCGACCGCCCGTGAGCTTATTTGCACGACGCTGTCACGAATGCTGTATGGTGTCGCCGCCGCGAGACCGTCATCTGCTGACGCACCGCGCCGACGCTCCCCTGCCGGAGCCCCCTCGGCCCCAGCGCTCCGTTCATCTTCGTGTCGCCGGCAAACCTCTAACGTCCATTGACGAGGTGAAGCTTGGCCAAGGAAGAACTGATCGACATGCAGGGCACCGTGCACCAGGTGCTGCCGGACACACGCTTTCTCGTGACGCTGGAGAACGGCGTCTCGGTCACGGCGTACCTGTCCGGCAAGATGCGCAAACACCGGATCCGGATCCTGGCCGGCGACAAGGTGACGCTCGAGATGTCGCCCTACGACCTGACCAAGGGCCGCATCAACTTTCGCCACAAGGACGAGCGCGCGGCGCCGCCGCCCGGCGCACGGCAGAATTTCTTCCGCCGGCGCTGAGCGATCCTCCCTCCCGCACACGCGGGAGGGGATCGGTCCCGCGCACCTAACGGGGAGCCTCGGCTCCCCTTCTTTTTCCTTGATGGCCGCGACCGACTGAATCTGCGGGCGACGAGCGCGACCGTGCCGCGTCCGTCCCGGCTACGGTGCCGGTCGCTGAAACCGTCCGTGCCTGAGGAAATGTGCAACCTGGTCGACCACGTCGGCGGCGAACAGCATGCCGATGTGGCTGTGCGGCAGCACGAGGTGGTCGGTGAGGCCCGGGATCACGGTCTCGGCGACCGCGACCGTGCCGTCGTTGTCTTCGTCGAAGTGCGCGAAGAACTGCCCGATGCCGACCCGGCGCGAGCCGGCGATCGCGCCGAGCGTGCGTTGCTCGTCGCCGCTCCAGCGGCGTTCGCAGCCCTGCGCCAGTTCCTGCAGCACGTGCGGGCCGAGCAACGATCGCAGCATCGCGAACTGCACGGCGCCGTGCGCCGCACGGCAACCGTTCAGCGGCGCGGCCATGACGACCGTGTGACCCGGAACGTCGCGCAATCCCTGTTCGAGCGCGCGGTAGGCGATCGCGCCGCCGAGGCTGTGCCCGACCACGTGCACGCGTCGTGCGTCGCCGGCGCAGCGTCGCGCGAACTCCGCGAGATCGGCGCCGATCTCGGCGGCGTCGCCGTGCAGTGAGGGGTACGGAAAGACGTGCACGTCGAAGCCGTGGCGCGCCTGCAGCCGGTGCCGCAGCACACTGAACTCGTGGCCGATCATCCACAGGCCGTGAACGAGCACGACCGGTTCGCGTGCGTCCGCCATCACTCCTTGACGGGCAGCTTGACGCGAACGTGCAGCTCGCGCAGCTGCTGCTCGGGGACTTCGGTCGGGGCGTCGGTGAGCGGGCAGGTCGCCGTCTGCGTCTTCGGGAACGCAATGACGTCGCGAATCGAGTCCGCGCCCGCCATCAGCATCGCAAGGCGGTCCAGACCGAACGCGATGCCGCCGTGCGGTGGCGCCCCGTACTTGAGCGCCTCGAGCAGGAAGCCGAATTTCTTCTGCGCTTCCTCGGCGCCGATGCCCAGCAATTCGAACACGGTCGACTGCATTTCGTTGCGGTGGATGCGCACCGAGCCGCCGCCGATCTCCGAGCCGTTCA
>DASUYI010000190.1:0-2226 GCA_036377475.1 Steroidobacteraceae bacterium
GTACCAGTCCGTCGGGTTCGTCGAGGTAGGCCGCCGGCGCGGTTATTACCAAGCCGTCGACGGGCGCGAGGATGCGCTCGTGCTGAAGCTGTCGTTGCCGGTAAAATCCGGCGGATGAGTCAGGCCATCGACGAAGTGGCGCGTCGCCGCACCTTCGCCATCATTTCCCACCCGGACGCCGGCAAGACCACGCTCACCGAAAAGCTGCTGCTGTTCGGGGGCGCGATCCAGCTCGCCGGCACGGTCAAGGGCCGCAAGGCCACGCGTCACGCCACCTCCGACTGGATGCGGCTCGAGCAGCAGCGCGGCATTTCGGTGACCTCGAGCGTCATGCAGTTCCCGTACGGCGGCCGCATGGTCAACCTGCTCGACACGCCCGGTCACGAGGATTTCTCCGAGGACACCTATCGGACGCTCACGGCGGTCGACTCGGCGCTGATGGTGATCGACTGCGCCAAGGGCGTCGAGGAACGCACGATCAAGCTCATGGAGGTGTGCCGGTTGCGCGACACGCCGATCATGACCTTCATCAACAAGCTCGACCGCGAGGGGCGCGAGCCGACGGCGCTGCTGGACGAGATCGAGCGCGTCCTGAAGATCCAGTGCGCGCCCGTGACCTGGCCGATCGGCATGGGGCGCTCGTTGCGCGGCATCTACCACCTGCTCGAAGACCGGATCTACGCGTACCAGGCCGGCGAGCGTGGCAAGGCCGGCACGAACGAGGTCATCGACGGCCTCGCGAGCGTCGAGGCCACGGAATTTCTCGGCGCAATGGCCGACGCCTACCGCGAGGAAATCGAGCTCGTCCGCGGCGCCTCGCACGCGTTCCACCTCGACCACTACCGTGCCGGGCGGCAGACCCCGGTGTTCTTCGGCTCCGCGATCAACAACTTCGGCGTCACCGAGCTGCTCTCGGCGTTCGTCGAGTACGCCCCCGCGCCGCTCGCCCGCGAGACGACGTCGCGCACGGTCGACCCGCACGAAGAGGCATTGTCGGGCTTCGTGTTCAAGATCCAGGCGAACATGGACCCGGGGCACCGCGACCGCATCGCGTTCATGCGGATCTGCTCCGGGCGCTATCGAAAGGGAATGAGGATGTTCCACGTGCGCCACGGCAAGGAAGTGCGCGTCGGCGACGCGGTCACGTTCCTCGCCGCGGATCGCCAGCACACCGACGAGGCGTTCGCGGGCGACATCATCGGCCTGCACAACCACGGCACGATCAACATCGGCGACACGCTGACCGAAGGCGAGAAGATCATGTTCACCGGCATCCCGAATTTCGCGCCGGAGATCTTCCGCCGCGTGGTGCTGCGGGATCCGCTGCGGATCAAGGCGCTCTCGAGGGGCCTCGACCAGCTCTGCGAGGAGGGCGCCACGCAGGTGTTCCGGCCGTTGCGCAACAACGACCTGATCCTCGGTGCGGTCGGCATGCTGCAGTTCGACGTGGTGGCATTCCGGCTGCAGGACGAGTACTCGGTGCAGGCGAGCTGGGACAACGTGAACGTCTACACGGCGCGCTGGGTGTACGGCCCGGATCCGAAAAAGCTGCAGGAGTTTCGCGACAAGGCCTACGACAATCTCGCGCTGGACCACTCGGGCGCGCTCGTCTACCTCGCGCCGACGCGCGTGAACCTGCAGCTGACGCTCGAGCGCTGGCCGGAGCTCACGTTCCGCGAGACGCGCGAGCACCTGGCGAGCGCTGCCTGAGCGGCGTCGACACGGGCGCGAGGTCGTGAGCCACAGTCAGGCCGTGCTGCGTCGGCGTCCGGTCGTCGCCTGGGCGTTCTACGACTGGGCGAACTCCGCGTTCGCCTGCACGGTGATGGCCGGGTTCTTCCCGGTCTTTTTCAAGCAGTACTGGAATGCGGGCGTCGCCGCCACCGAAAGCACGTTTCGCCTCGGCCTCACGAGCGGCATCGCGAGCCTGCTGATCGCGGTCCTCGCGCCAGTGCTCGGCGCGATCGCCGACCGCAGCAGCTCGCGCTTGCGCCAGTTGTTCGCGTTCACACTGCTCGGCTCCGTCGCGACGCTCGCGCTCGCGCTGGTGCCGCAGGGACAGTGGTTGCTCGCCGCCACGCTCTTCCTGCTCGCGTCGCTCGGCTTCTGGGGTGGCATCGTGTTCAGCGATTCGTTGCTGCTGCACGTCGCGGAGCCCGAGGAGTACGACCTCGTCTCCGGGTTCGGCTATGCGCTCGGCTACCTCGGCGGCGGGCTCCTGTTCGC
>DASUYI010000191.1:0-3686 GCA_036377475.1 Steroidobacteraceae bacterium
ATCGGCCCCGATTCCGTGAACCGCTCGTACGCCACGTGGTCGTGGAAGCGCTGGGTCACGACCACAGCCGTGATGGCGGTCTGCTCGTACTCGATCCGGTCTGCGCCGATGCCCGATTGCTCGCGCACGACCGAATGGATGCCGTCGGCCGCGACGACGAGTTGCGCGGCGAGCGTGCGCGACTCGCCGTCGAGTTCGTACTGCACCGTGCGGACGTCGCCCTCCAGTGCGCTGCCGGTGACGCGCGCGGGCGCGATCACGTCCACCGTGGCGCAGCGTTCGAGACCCTGCCAGAGCGCCGCACCGATGGCCCGGTTCGGCACGACGTAGCCCAGCGCATCGAGTCCCTGCTCGGCCGCGTCGACGCGCGCGCTGCCGAAACGGCCCCGGTCGGACACGTGGATGCGACGGATCGGCGCGGCCTCGCGTGTCATCGCCTCCCAGACGCCGAGTGTCCGGAACGCACGCACCGTGCCGTTCGCGAGCGCGGTGGTGCGCTCGTCGAAGCTCGGATGGCCATCGCCCGAACCGGGCGCGACCGCCTCGAGCAGCGCGATGCGCATCCCGAGCGGCGCCAGCGACAGCGCGAGGGACGCACCGACCAGCCCTCCGCCCACGATGGCGAGGTCGTACGGAGCGTCGGGCGCGTTCAACCGGGCTCCTAGGCCGCGACGCGCGTGCCGTGCGCCATCACCCGCTCGATCTCGGCCGGCGTGCGCGGCAGGCCCGCCGTCAGCAACTCGTTGCCGGAGGCGGTGACGAGGACGTCGTCCTCGATCCGCACGCCGATGTTCCACCAGCGCTTCGGAACGCCCCGCGTTCCGGACGGAATGTAGATGCCCGGCTCGACGGTCATGACCATGCCCGGCTCGAGCACGCGCCATTCGGTGCCGACCTTGTATTCGCCGACGTCGTGCACGTCCATGCCGAGCCAGTGCCCGGTCCGGTGCATGTAGAACTTCTTGTACGCCTCTTCCTTGATCAGCGTCGGCACGCGGCCCTTGAGCAGTCCGAGCCGCACGAGGCCCTGGGTGATCGTGCGCACCGCGCTGTCGTGGGCCTCGTTCCAGTGATGGCCCGGCCCGATCACGGCGAGTGCGGCCTCCTGCGCCTCGAGCACGACCTCGTAGATCGCTTTCTGCTCGGGCGTGAAGCGGCCGTTCACCGGAAACGTGCGCGTGATGTCGGAGGCGTACAGGCCGTACTCGCAGCCGGCGTCGATCAGCAGCAGGTCGCCGTCCTGCAGCACGTCGGCATTCTCGTGATAGTGCAGGATGCAGCCGTTCGCGCCGCCGCCGACGATCGGGTGATAAGAGATGTCGGCGCCGTGCCGGTGGAACTCGTGCAGCAGCTCCGCCATCACCTGGTATTCGGTCATGCCGGGCCGCGTCACGCGCATCGCGCGCACGTGCGCGCCCACGGCAATCCGGGCCGACTGGCGCATCACGGCAGCCTCCGCCCGGCTCTTGTAGAGGCGCATGTCGTGCAACGCGTGGTCGAGCGCGACGAACTCCTGCGGGCTGTGGATGCCGTTCTTGCTCTGGCCCTTGAGCCCGTTGACCCAGCCGAACACGCGCTGGTCGAAGTCGGGGAACTGTCCCATCGAGTAGTAGACGCGATCGCAGCGCTCGATCAGCCCGGGCAGGATGTCGTCGATGTCGCCGATCGGGAATGCGTCGTCGGCGCCGAAATCGCGCACGGCGCCCTCGGGACCGGCGCGGCGCCCGTCCCAGGTCTCGCGCGCCGGGTCGCGGTCGCGCACGAACAGGATGTACTCGGCCTGCTCGCGGCCGGGGACCAGCACGGCCACCGCTTCGGGCTCGTTGAATCCCGTCAGGTAGTGGAAGTCGCTGTCCGGCCGATAGTGGTAGTGGACGTCGCCGTTGCGCTGGCGCTCCGGCGCGGCGGGCAGGATCGCGATCGCTCCCTTGCCCATGGTCTTCATCAGCTGGCGCCGGCGGCGAGCGTGCTCGTCTTTGCGCAGGGTCGTGTGCACTCGGTCGGTCTCTGCCTGGAAGGTCTGGTCGGATCCGGACGGCATCAGTGGCGCGCCGTCGAGGTCGTCTGCGTTGCGCGCAGGTCGGCGAGCTCGTCGTAGATCAGCTGCGCGCCGACGCGCAGGAATTCCACCAGCTCCGCGAGCGCGGACTCCTCGACCTCGGCGCTCTCCGAGCCGACGGCGCCGGCGCGCGACACCTCGGCGAAATCGGAGAGGACTTCCGCGACTTCGCCGGGCAACGCGCCACGTGCAAACGGCCCGGCCGCGCCGAAGCCGTAGAGGAACCCCTGCGCCCAGGCGCCGAGCGCCTCGACGCGTTCGGCCAGTCCCGCGTCGTCGGGCGGCAGCAGGGGCTCGAATTCCATCTCGCGCGCTTCGAGCACGGCGCGGCTCTGCTCGAACAACTCCTGCAGCGGCCCGGTCGCGAGCCCGGGATTCGACGCGTTCTCCGGGACTTCGGGCAACAGCTCCTCGAGCCACTCGGCCGGCAGGTACACTCGGCGGGCACAGAGCGCGCCGACGAGACAGCCGTGCGCCTCGGCGGCGTGCACCGAGGATCCGCCGGCCGCGAGCGCCTGCGCGACCGCGTCGTATCCGATGTGGGTGGACATCGCGCGTATCGTACCACTCGCTCCCGCGAGCGGCCCCGGATCGGCGCCAGTTCAAATTGATTCCCCGGGGGTCGGGCTCTATAGTGATTCGCACTATGAACGAGCCCGCCGCCCGATCTGCCGTCGACGTCGAACTGCGACGCATCGAACGCCGTCTCGAGGAACTGGTGGCCACGGTCACCCAGCTCAAGGAAGAGAATCGCGCCCTGCGCCAGCGTCAGGACAGCCTGATCAGCGAGCGGGCCAACCTCCTGCAGAAGAACGAGCAGGTCCGCGCGCGAGTCGAGGCGATGATCGGGCGACTCAAGGCGATGGAGCAGAGCTGATGAGCGAGGATCGGATCACGCGCGTGAGCGTCCGGCTGCTGGACCGCGAATACCAGGTCGCGTGTCCGGCCGAGGAGCGCTCCGACCTGCTCGACTCCGCCGAGTACCTCGACGGCAAGATGCGCGAGCTGCGCGAATCGGGCAACGTGGTGGGGCTCGACCGCATCGCGGTGATCGCGGCTCTCAATATCGCGAACGAGTTGATCAAGCAGCGCAGGCAAGGCACCGTGATCGAGGGCGACCTCGGCGCACGGCTGCGCTCGCTGCGCGAGCGCGTCGAGACCGCGCTCGAGAAGGGTCAGCAACTGGAACTCTGAGGTTTCGCAGCAGTCCGAACCCTCAACGCTTTGGCGCTGCCTGCGGTGTTCGACACGGTCCGGGTTACCTCTCGACCGTATGTTAAATACCCTGGGGAGCCTGGTCAGTCGGCAGCATTGTGCAAGTCCGCCTCGAGCGGAAAGCCTTAAGTGTCGCGACCTTCCCCAAATATTGCTCTTGTCGAGAGCAATGGCCCGTGACGGCACAGGCGGGTGGCGCCTCTCCCCTCCTCTCTACGCGCGAAGCGCGCAAGCGGGTCCTGGCACTGCGCCGGGGTCTTGCCGATGACGCACGTGATTCGGCCGCGCGCGTGATCCACCGCGAACTCCGGCGCCTGCACGTCTGGCGCCGTGGTCACCGGGTCGCGGCCTTCCTCGGCATGCCGGACGAGGTCGACCTGCGGCCGTGCTTCGAGGAAGCGTGGCGTCGCGG
>DASUYI010000192.1:0-5576 GCA_036377475.1 Steroidobacteraceae bacterium
TGCACAACTTCGTGGCAAACGACCTGATCGTGCACAATTCAACTTATGCGCGTTGCGGAATTATCGTAAACGTAACGCCCTTGGAGCCGGAGTGGGAAGGCCACGTGACGCTGGAGTTCTCGAATACGACGCCGCTGCCGGCCAAGATCTACGCGAACGAAGGGGTCGCGCAGGTGATCTTCTTCGAATCCGACGAGGTCTGCGAGACCTCGTACAAGGATCGCGGCGGCAAGTACCAGGGCCAGAAGGGCGTGACGCTCCCAAAAGCGTAGCTTTTGGGAGCGAGTGAATATGGGATAGGGGATAGGGGATAGTGCAGAGCGCAGCTGCGCCGCATTGACTGTCCCGCCGCGGCGGGGGAGGTCTTGGCGATTGGCCGGGTGAGGGGTCCGCGCGCAATGCGCGCTCTTCACTACCCCCTATCCCCTAACCCCTAACCCCTGTCCAGCTTCACCAGCTTCATCTGCACTTCCGGGTTGCCCTTGCGGTACTGGATCGCCTGGACGGGCACGTAGCCCAGCGACGGCGCGTGCCAGACCTTCGAGACTCGTGTCGACCCATCGCGCTGGTTCGCCCAGACCTCGGCCTCGAGCTGGCCGAACGGCGTCATGACCTGCTGCGTGCCTTCCATCCAGTAGCGGTACTCGCGCAGCTTGCCGCCCGTCACGATCTTGAACGATTGCGGCCGGCGCCCCGCGAGCCGTTCCTGGATCATCGCTGCCTGCACCGACGCGGTGTCCTGGACGCCGGGCACGAGCTCGAACGCGATCGGCTTGCCCTCGGCGACGCCCGTGAGCTTCCCGGCCGCCCAGTCGTAGTCGAGCTTCACGTCCTTCTGCCTGTCCTTTGCACCGTCGTTGAACGAGAACGACAGCGGGCGCACGCCGTTCGATGAAACCTGGATCGTGCTCAGTTCGCGCGCCTGGGCGCTGAGGGCGATGCGTCCGAACAGGTTCGGATAGACGCGCGTTTCGTACTGCCACAAGCCGGGCTGCTGGCCGTGACGGAACGAGGATTCGATCTCGCCGCCGCTCAGGCCGCGATAACTGACGTGGTAGCGCGCGGTATAGGGCCGGAGCGGCGATTCCGCAGCTGAGGCAGGCGCGGCGAGCGCCATCGACGCTCCGAGTGCCGCGACGATACGCACCAGTACCGGTCGCCGTGCCGTGCGTCCGTCGTCGATGCCGGTCGGGGCTTTGATCACGCAACGTTCTCCTGTCGCGACCTCGAAAAGGCCTCTGCGAATCAGCCGTGCGCCCCGTCGAGCACGACCGGTGCATCGAGCGGGACGCCGTCGAGCCAGGGCACGCCGTCCCGGAGTGCCAGCCGGCCCGTGGCGAACCACTCCACGCAACGAGGGTAAATCACGTGTTCCTGCACGAGCACGCGCGCGGCGAGGCTGTCCTCGTCGTCGCCCGGCAGCACCGGGACCGTCGCCTGTATGACCACCGGTCCGCCGTCGAGTTCTGGCGTGACGAAGTGAACGCTGGCGCCGTGCTCGCGGTCGCCGGCTTCGAGTGCACGACGGTGCGTGTGCAGGCCGGGATAGCGCGGCAACAGCGACGGATGGATGTTCAACAGGCGGCCTGCGAATCGGTTGACGAACCCGTCGCTCAGGATGCGCATGAAGCCTGCGAGCACGACCAGGCCGGGATCGAAGTTCGCGACCAGATCGCCGAGCGCACGGCCGTACGCTTCACGGTCGGGGAATTCGCTCGGCGGGAGCACGGCGGTCGCGATGCCACGCTCCGACGCCCACGTGAGCGCGCCCGCGTCGGCGCGGTCGCTGACCACGGCCTCGATCCGGATCGGCAGTTGGCCTGCGTCCGCGCGGGCCGCGATCGCCTTCAGGTTGCTGCCACGGCCGGAAACGAGCACCACGACGCGCAGGGCGGCAGGCGACGCGGCGGTCATTCGACGATGACCACCTCGCGGTCCCCCGCGCGCACTTCGCCGATCACGGCGACGGTCTCGCCGCGCGCACGCAGGATCTGCAACGCCCGGTCGGCGTCCGACGCGGGCAGGGTGAGGGTCATGCCGAGACCGCAGTTGAAGGTGCGGTACATCTCGTCGCGCGCGACATTGCCGGCGTGCTGCAGCCAGTCGAACACGGCCGGTCGGGGCCAGAGCCTCGCGTCGATGACCGCCTCGAGGCCGGGTGGCAGCGTGCGCGGGATGTTGCCGGTCGGACCGCCGCCGGTGATATGCGCGATGCCGTGCAACGGCACCCGCTGCGCGAGCAACTCGAGCACCGACTTGACGTAGATCCGGGTCGGCTCGAGCAGCAGGTCGTAGAGCGGCCGGCCGTCGAGCTGCGTGTCCGGACCCGCACCGCTCGATGCGAGCACTCGACGAATCAGCGAGTAGCCGTTCGAGTGCGCCCCGGAAGAGGCGAGGCCCAGGATCGCGTCGCCGGCGCGCGTCCGGGCGCCGTCGATGATCGCGTCCTTCTCGACGATCCCGACGCAGAACCCCGCGAGGTCGTAGTCCTCGCCCTCGTACATCCCGGGCATCTCCGCCGTCTCGCCGCCGACGAGCGCGCAACCCGCCTGCAGGCACCCTTCGACGATGCCCTTGATGACGCGCTCGGCCGTGTCGATGTCGAGCTTGCCGGTGGCATAGTAGTCGAGGAAGAACAGCGGCTCGGCACCCTGCACGACGACGTCGTTGACGCACATTGCGACGAGGTCGATGCCGATCGTGTCGTGCCGGCCGGTTTCGATCGCCAGCCGCAGTTTCGTGCCCACGCCGTCGGTGCCGGACACCATCACCGGCTTGCGATAGCGATCGAGCGGGACTTCGACCAGCGCGCCGAAGCCGCCGATTCCCCCGAGCACCTCGCGGCGCATGGAACGCCTGACGGAGGGCTTGATGCGATCGACCAGCGCGTCGCCGGCTTCGATGTCGACGCCTGCGTCGCGATAGGTCGTGCTGGTCGGGGTCTCGGCCATCGTGGGTCGTTCTCTGGAGCGGAGGCGCGCCCCAAGGTCCGGCTCGAGGCTGTGGTATTTTACACGTCGGCCGCGAGTGCCGGACTCCTCATCGATCAATGACTTCCAAGCGCACCCACGTCGCAAGCCCAGGGCCGGCGCGCCGCATCGCGCACGGCCTGCTCGTGGCCTGCTGCCTGGCGTGGTTGCTGCCGGCGCACGCCTTCGCGGCGGAGGTGACACCGTTCCAGGCCACGGTGCCGCTCGCGGGCGCGTCCGAGGGCGACCGCACGACCGCGTTCGGCGAGGCGCTCAAAGTCGCGGTCGTGCGCGCGTCCGGGCGCGCCGAGGCGGCGACGACGCCGCGCGTGCTCGCGGCCGCAGCCGACCCGTCGGGCTACGTGCAGCAGTACTCGACCACGGCCGATCGCATGCTCAAGGTCGGTTTCGACGCGCGCGCCATGGAGCAACTGCTGCAACAGGCGGGCCTGCCGACGTGGCCGTCGGAACGCCCTGCGGTCACCGTGTTCCTGTTCACGTCGGCGGTCGCGGGCGGCACGCGCGCCATCACGGTCGCCGATCGCGTGCCCGAACGGCTCGAAGTCGAACGCGCGGCGCAGTTGCGCGGCGTGCCGGTGAACTGGCCCACCGGCATGCTCGATCCCGCGACCGCGCGAGCGCGCCTCGGCGCTGAACGCGCCGCGCTGCTCGGCCTCGGCGCGGGCGGCAGTTACGAATGGGTCTATGCGCATGCCGGCCAGACCTCGCGCGGGCAGGGCAGCGCCGCGCAAGGGGTCGACCTCGCAGCCAATGCGCTCGCGGCACGTTACGCACCGGCGTCGACGCGGTCGGTCAGCGCGGTGCAGTTGCGCGTCGGCGGGCTTGCAGGCGTGCGCGACTATGCGGCCCTGACCGAATACCTGGCGGACCTGAGTCTCGTCCGCGACGTCGAAGTCCGGCAGTTCCAGCGAGACTCGGTCCAGTTCGAGCTCGACGTGCGTGGCGACGCCGACCTGCTGCGCCGGATTTTCGCGCTCGATGGACGCCTGGTCCCGGCGTCGGAGGCGCCGGCCGGCGCCGCAGGCACCGTGGACTACGTCTGGCAGTCTTCATGAGCCTGAGTTTCCTGCCGAACCTGCTCTGCGTCGTCCGGATCCTGCTGGTCTACCCGGTGGCCCACTGGATCCTGCAGGGGCGTTACGCCGAGGTGATGGCGCTGTTCGCGCTCGCGGCGTTCACGGACGCGCTCGACGGCGCGCTCGCGAAGCGCTTCGGCTGGACCAGCGAACTCGGCAAGCACCTCGATCCGCTCGCGGACAAGGTGCTGCTCGTGACGGTGTTCGTGTGCCTGAGCCTCGAAGGCCAGGTGCCGTGGCTCGTCACGGTGCTCGTGCTGCTGCGCGACCTCGTGATCGCGTTCGGCGCCTTGACGTACCGGGTGCTCTTCGGGCCCGTGCAGGGCAATCCCACGGCGGTCAGCAAGTTCAACACGCTCGCGCAGATCGTGTTCTGCCTCGCCGTGGTCTCGGCCGCAGCGTACCAGTGGCCGGCCGAATGGATCGTCACGACCCTCGGCGCGCTCGTCGTCGTGTCCACCGGCGTGAGCGGCCTCGATTACGTGCTGATCTATTCGCGTCGTGCGTCGGGTGTCGTGCGGGCCCGTGCGTTGACACGCGACCCGCAGGCGCAGCCGTGATGGCCATGGAGCAGTTGCCGCTGCGGGTCCGGCTGCGTGACTCGGCGCGGTTCGCGGGGTTCGTCGCGGGCGCGAATGCCGAGGCCTGCGCGGTGCTCGCCGACCCTGCCGGACCGCGCGTGGTGTGGGTGTGGGGGAGGCCGGGAACGGGCAAGACCCACCTGATGCAGGCGGCGTGTGCCGCGACCGGGGAGCGCGGCGAGACGGCCGCGTACTTCGATCTTGCGACCATCACGACGTGCTCGGTGCTCGAGGGTTGCGATGCGCTGCACCTGGTCTGCCTCGACGGGCTCGAGCACGTGGCCGCCCGCGAAGACTGGAACGCCGCGGTGTTCCGGCTGTTCACGTTGCTGCACGACGCCGGCGGCCGGCTCGTGGTTGCGAGCACGCCGCCGCCCGCGAGCCTCGAGTTCACGCTCGCCGACCTGCGTTCGCGATTGCTCGCGGCCTCCGTGCACCAGCTGGTCGAACTCGACGAGGCCGGACTCTGCGAGGCATTGCGGCTGCGCGCCGCCGCGCGGGGCCTCGAACTGTCGGAGGAGGCGGCGCTCTACCTCGTGCACCGCCTGCCGCGCGACATGCACTCGCTGTTCGACGTGCTCGAGCGGCTCGATCATGCGTCGCTCGTGGCGCAGCGGAAACTCACGATCCCGTTCCTGAGGGAACAGCTGGAGAAAGTGACTAGCGGATAGCGGATAGCGGATAGCGGATAGTAAGAAGGGCCGGCAGCGACGCCGGCTGTCTTCTTTTTCCTACTAACCGCTAACCGCGAGACACTAACCGCTGCTCACGCGGCCTGCGGCCGCGTGAGTCGCAGGTACGCCACGAGCGCGACCATCAGCGCGAGACTCAGCAGCAGCATCGCGCCGGTGTGCAGGCGCAGCGCCGGGCTGGCGACCAGTTCCGTCAGCGCGTAGACGAAATGCGGCGTCAGGCAGAGCGTCGCCCAG
>DASUYI010000193.1:0-4188 GCA_036377475.1 Steroidobacteraceae bacterium
AAAAAGCATTCAACGTTCTGAAAAAAAGCATTGCCCATGCTGTCGCGAATGCGCCACGCTTGCTCGCTGAACGAGGCGGCGTCGCGGCGGCGGCGGACCGCACACGGAAGAATTCGGCACGAGCCGAAGCGAGGCGCGGGATGGACAAGGTACGGATCGATCGGCGCTGGCTCCCGCTCAACGCGCTGCGAGCGTTCGAGGGGGTCGCACGCTATGGCAGCTTCACGGGCGCCGCGAGCGCGCTGAACATCGCGCAGAGCGCGCTCTCGCGCCACGTGATCTCGCTCGAGAACCTGGTCGGCGTGAAGCTGTTCGAGCGCCGTCCGCACTCGATCGCGCTGACCGCGGCGGGCCAGCACCTGTTGCCGGTCGTCTCGCGCGCGTTCGACCGGCTCGAGCACGCGATCGAGGAGATCCGCGATTCCCGCACCCAACGCCTGCGGACGTTGCGCGTGCAGATGCCGCCCACGTTCGCCGAGCACCTGTTCGTACGGATCCTGCACCAGTTCCGTCGCGAAAACCCGGAGGTCGAAATCGATCTCGTGAGCCCGTATGGCATCGGCCCGCCGGCGGGCGACATCGACATCGCCGTCTTGTATTCGCGCCCGGCCGTGACCGACCGGGTCAAGGACCTGCTCTGGCAGTGCAGGCTCGGGATCCTGTGCCACCCCGACGTGGCCGCCCGCGCGAAGGGGCGCAGCCTCGAGGCGTTCATCCGCGACACCGAACTGGTCCACATGCGGGTGGAGGGACTGCCGCGCCGTCATTTCTGGACGCAGTTCGTGCAGCAGGCGGGCTTGAGCGGACTCGAGGTCGACCGTGGGCTCGTGTTCGACACCGAGATCCTGACCGTGCAGTACGTGCTGAGCGGCTCAGGCGCCGCGCTGGTGGACCTCACGCTGTTTCGCGACCACGTCGCGGCCGGGCGCCTCGTCTGTCCGTTCGACGTGACGCTCGACGACGGCTTCGGGTACTACCTCGTGACCGATCCGGAAGCGCTGAGCGACACCGCAACGGCGCTGTTCCGCTCGTGGCTGATCGACCAGTTCGGCGACCAGGCCCCGCCGCCGCCGACCGATGAGCGTGCAGCGGCCCCGAGCGGCATCGAGAAGCCATGAGCGAGGTCGACGCGATCGCCGCCCGCCGGTCCGGCCGGCGTCGCCCGGCGACCGGCCTCGCAGGCACGCCGGCGCCCGACCGTTCGCGTGCCTATCGGCACCTGACGAACCCATACGAGCCGATCCGGGTTTTTTCGGAGGACCATGTCGCCTCGATCCACGAGGCGGCATTGACCGTGCTCGAAACCCAGGGCATGCGGGTGCTCTCGGCGCGGGCACGGAGCCTGTATGCGCAGCACGGCGCCACCGTCGACGACGCCTCCCAGGTCGTCCGGATCGACCGCGGTCTCGTCGCGAAGGCGCTCGTGACCACGCCGAGCGAGTTCACGCTGCACGCGCTCGATCCCGACCTGAACGTGGCGGTCGGCGGGCGCCACGTCGTGTTCGCCTGCACGTCCGGCCCGCCGAACGTGATGGACACGGCCGGTGGCCGCCGGTCCGGCACGGTCGAGGATTTCCGCAATTTCGCGAGGCTCTGTCAGGCGTTCGACGTGATCCATTCCAACGGCGGGTCCGTCGAGCCCCAGGACAGCCCCGTGCACTTGCGTCACTACGAGATGATGCGCGCGCAGCTCGAATTGTCGAACAAGGTGCCGTTCCTGTACGCGCGCGGCTCCGCGCAGATCGCGGACGGGCTCGAGATGCTGCGGATGTTCCACGGGCTCGACGACGCGCAACTGCGCGAGCGCCCCTACGTCTGGACCGTGATCAACACGAACTCGCCGTTGCAACTCGACATCCCGATGGCGGACGGCATCATCGACTTCGCCGAAGCGGGGCAGGTATCGATCATCACGCCGTTCACGCTCGCCGGCGCCATGGCGCCCGTGACGATCGCCGGCGCGCTCACGCTCGCGCATGCCGAGGCGCTGTCCGGCATCACGCTCGCGCAGATGGCGCGGCCGGGCGCACCGATCCTCTATGGCAGCTTCACCTCGAACGTGGACATGAAGTCAGGTTCGCCTGCCTTCGGCACGCCCGAGTATACGAAAGCCGCGTTCGGGGCCGGCCAGCTCGCGCGCTACATCAGGGTACCCTGGCGTTCGTCGAACGCGACGGCCTCGAACGCGCCCGACGCGCAGGCGGCCTACGAGTCGCAGATGAGCCTCTGGGGCCCGTTGCTGGGCGGCGCGAACTTCATCCTGCACGCCGCCGGCTGGCTCGAGGGTGGGCTCACCGCCTCGTACGAGAAATTCATCATGGATGTCGAGATGCTGCAGATGTTCGCCGAGGTGTTCCAGCCGGTCGGCGCGGCCGGCGGCGACATCGCGCTCGACGCGATCGCCGAGGTCGGTTACGGCGGGCATTTCTTCGCCTGCGCCCACACGATGGAGCGCTATCGCAACGCCTTCTATTCGCCGCTGCTCTCGGACTGGCGCAATCACGGCCAGTGGAGCGCCGACGGCTCGAAGACCGCGACCGAGCGCGCGCACGAGATCTGGCAGCAGACGCTGGCCGGTTTCACGCCGCCCGCACGCGACCCCGCCGTGCTCGAAGCGATCCACGCGTTCGTCGTGCGCCGCTCGGCCGAAGGTGGTGCGCCGCCGCCAGGGTGATTTGAGTACGGACTGACTCGAGCGGCGACCACGATCGGGACACGTGCGGGCGGGGGGATCGATGCGGAACCATGTGCGGGTGGCGGTGATCGGCGGCGGCGTCGTGGGTACGAGCGTGCTGTATCACCTGACCAGGGCCGGCTGGACCGACGTGCTGTTGCTCGAGCGGGCAGAGCTGACCTCCGGGTCGACCTGGCACGCGGCCGGCGGCATGCACACCGTCAACGGCGACCCGAACGTCGCCAAGCTGCAGCAGTACACCATCAACCTGTACGAAGAGATCCAGAGGATCTCCGGTGTGAGCTGCGGCGTGCACCTGACGGGCGAGTTGATGCTGGCCGGCACGCCCGAGCGCGTCGACTGGCTGCGCATGGCGGTCGCGCGCGGCCGCTACCTCGGCATGGAACTGCAGCCGCTGTCGGCCGCCGAGGCGAAGAGGATGTTCCCGATGCTCGAGGAAAAGCACTTCCTCGGAGCGGTCTACGACCCGGCCGGCGGTCACGTCGATCCCTACGGCGTCACGCAGGCGTACGCGAAGTCCGCGACCATTGCCGGCGCGGAGATCGTGCGGCACACGCGCGTCCTGGACACGAAGCCGCGCGCGGACGGCACCTGGGACGTCGTGACGGAGCAGGGCACCGTGCACGCCGAGCACGTCGTCAATGCCGGCGGGCTGTGGGCGCGCGAAGTCGGTCGCTTCGTGGGCCTCGAGGTGCCGGTGCTCGCCATGGAGCACCAGTACTTCATCACCGAAGACCTGCCGGAGCTGCGCGGACAGCCCGAAGTCGTCGGCGTGATCGACTTCGAGGCCGAGGTCTACATGCGTCAGGAACGGCAGGGCATCCTGCTGGGTACCTATGAGCGCGCGGGCGTGCCGTGGTCGCCGCACACGACGCCCTGGGACTTCGGCCAGGACCTGCTGCCGAACGATCTCGAGCGCATTGCACCGAGCATTTCGGTGGCGTTCGAGCACTATCCACGCCTGGAAAGCGCCGGCATCCGCAAGGTCGTCAACGGTCCGTTCACCTTCGCGCCCGACGGCAACCCCTTGATCGGCCCGGTGCACGGGTTGCGCAACTACTGGGTCGCGTGCGGCGTCATGGCGGGCTTCAGCCAGGGCGGTGGCGTCGGCTTGTCGCTCGCGCACTGGATGGTCGACGGCGACCCGGGCGCCGACATCTGGGCCATGGACGTTGCGCGCTACGGCGACTGGGCCACCCGTCCGTACACCAACGCGAAAGTGCGTGAGAACTACTCGCGACGCTTCCGCATCCGCTTTCCGAACGAGGAACTCGAGGCGGCGCGGCCGCTGCGCACGACGCCGATCTACGAGAAGCTGCAAGCCGAGAACGCGGTGTTCGGCGATTACTGCTCGCTCGAGCATTCACTCTGGTTCGCGCCCCGCGGCACGCCCGCGCACGAGAACGCGACGTTCCGCCGTTCGAACGCTCATCCGCACGTCGGGGAGGAGTGTCGCGCCGTGCGCGAAGCCTGCGGCCTGATCGAGATCTCGA
>DASUYI010000194.1:0-2760 GCA_036377475.1 Steroidobacteraceae bacterium
CAGACGCGTCAGCGCGAGTTGACCGGTTCGGAGTTCCTGTCGCTCGAACAGCAGCGCATCGTCGCCATCTCGATCGCGATGCGCACTCGCGACGGCTTCAAGGTCTGGAGCCTCGGCGAGCCCGAGTCGAGCGAGGAGGAACTCGTACGTCGTTTCTTCGACGGCATCGAGCGGCTGTCGCCGACGCTCGTGAGCTGGAACGGGTCGGGTTTCGACCTGCCCGTCCTGCACTACCGCGCCTTGCGCCATCGCGTGCAGGCGCACCGCTACTGGGAAATGGGCGACGAAGACCAGGCGTTCCGCTGGAACAACTACATCAGCCGTTTCCACTGGCGCCACGTCGACCTCATGGACGTGCTGGCCGGGTTCCAGGGCCGTGGACGCGTCGGGCTCGACAAGATGGCGCAGTTGCTCGGATTTCCCGGCAAGCTCGGGATGTCCGGCGAACAGGTGTGGGACGCGCACCTTGCAGGCTGCGCCGAGGACATCCGCAATTACTGCGAGACCGACGTCGTCAACACGTACCTGATCTACCTGCGCTTCGAGCTCATGCGCGGGCGGCTCACGCACGAGGAGCACGACCGCGAGGTCGACCTCGTGCGGCAGACCCTGCGTGAGTCGCCACGGGGACACCTGCAGGAATACGCGCACGCGTGGGCGAAGTGCGCGTGCTGAAGGCGCGCGGATGAAGCGGCTCCAGGCCGCATCCGAAGTCGCGGACGTCGTCGACCTCACGCACGAGGCCGCCGGCGTGGTGCGCATCGACGGCAAGACCGTGTTCGTCGCGGACGCGTTGCCGGGTGAGCAGGTCCGCCTGCGCCGCACGCATCGTCACCGCAAGGTCGACTACGCCGTCACGGAAGAAGTGCTGCGCGCGTGCGCTGATCGCGTCGTGCCGCGCTGCCCGCACTTCGGCACCTGCGGCGGTTGCGCCTTGCAGCACCTCGCGCCCAGGGCACAGCTCGCGTTCAAGCAGACGCAGCTGATCCAAGACCTCGCCCGGCTCGGCGGCGTGCAACCCGATCGGCTGCTCGAGCCGCTGACGGGTCCGGTCTGGTATTACCGGCGTCGCGCGCGTCTCGGCATCAAGCTCGTGCCGCGCAAGGGCAAAGTGCTGGTCGGGTTCCGCGAGCGGTCTTCCCCCTACGTGACCGACCTGCACGAGTGCCACGTCCTGGTCGAGCCCGTCGGCGCGTTGATCACGCCGCTCGGCCGCCTGGTCGAGTCGCTGAGCATCGCCGACCGCGTGCCGCAAGCCGAGGTGGCCGTCTCGGACGACGTGGTGGCGTTCGTGCTGCGGGTCCTGGCGCCGCCCACGTCGGAGGATCTCCAGCGACTCGCCGCGTTCGAGCAAGCGCACGCGGTCCGTATCTACCTGCAGCCGGGCGGCCCCGAGACGGTTGCCGCGCTGCGCACTGACCACGCACTCCCGCCCCTGCAGTATCGCGTCGGGGACGTCACCATGGAGTTCGAGCCGACGGACTTCGTCCAGGTCAACGGGGTCCTGAACGACGCCATGGTCACCCGCGCGCTCGCGGCGCTCGAACTCGCGTCGTCCGACGCGGTGCTCGACCTGTTCTGCGGCCTCGGCAACTTTTCGCTGCCGCTCGCCCGCCAGGCCGGCCGTGTCGTGGCGGTCGAGGGCGACGCAGGGCTGGTTCGGCGCGCCCGGTCGAACGCAGAGCGCAACCACGTCACGAACGTGGAGTTCCACGTTGCCAACCTGTTCGAGGATGTGGTGGGGTTGCCCTGGAGCCGCCGCTCGTACGACTGCGTGCTGCTGGACCCGCCGCGCGCGGGCGCCCAGCAGGTCCTGCCGGTCGTCGCGGCCAGTGGCGCGAGGCGCGTCGTGTATATTTCGTGCCACTCGGGCAGCCTGGCGCGCGACGCAGGGCTGCTCGTGCGCGAGCATGGCTTCCGGTTGACGGCGGCGGGCGTGATGGACATGTTCCCGCACACGACGCACGTGGAAGCGATGGCGATCTTCGACCGGGTGAGGCCCGCAATGCGGATCGGTACGACGAAGAACGAGGTGCAGGTGTGACGCTGGGTCCGCTGATGGTGGACGTGGCAGGCACCGAGTTGAACGCGGACGACCGACGCATTCTCGCTCACCCGCTCGTCGGCGCCGTCATCCTCTTCACGCGGAACTACGAGAGCTACGCGCAGCTGCAGCGGTTGGTGGACGAAATCCGCGCCGTGCGAACGCCGCCGTTGCTCGTCACGGTCGACCACGAAGGCGGTCGGGTGCAGCGTTTTCGCGAGGGCTTCACGGTACTGCCGCCGCAGCGCGCGATCGGCCGCCTCTACGACGTCGATGCCGATGCGGGCCGGCGGCTCGCCTGGCAGTGCGGCTGGCTGCTCGCCGCCGAACTGCGCGCTGTCGGGATCGACATGAGCTTCGCGCCGTGCATCGACCTCGACTACGGCGTGAGCGAAGTCATCGGCGACCGTGCGTACCACCGCGACCCGGAAGTGGTCGCGCGGCTCGCGGTCTCATGCATGCAGGGCATGCGCGAGGCGGGCATGCAGGCCACCGCGAAGCATTTCCCGGGTCATGGCGCGGTCGTGGCCGATTCCCACAAGGCGTTGCCGGTCGACCGGCGCCCGCTCAGCGAACTCGGCGACGAACTGCTGCCCTACCGGCGGCTGATCGCGAACGGACTCACGTCGGTGATGGTGGCGCACGTGCTGTTCCCGGAGGTCGACGAGGCCCCGGCGGGCTTCTCGTCGCGGTGGATCCACCAGGAACTGCGCTGG
>DASUYI010000195.1:0-4673 GCA_036377475.1 Steroidobacteraceae bacterium
GGAACGGCCGCAGTACGCCATCGCCCCACCGGCCGTGCTGAACATGCTGCTCAAGGACGAGAAGACGCTCGCGTCCGTGGATCTCTCCTCGCTGCGCTGCATCGGTTCCGGTTCCGCGCCGCTCGATCCCGGGATGATCGCGGGCTATCGCGATCGCTTCGGCATCGAGGTCGTCAACATCTTCGGCTCGAACGAAGGCGTCTCGCTGTTGAGCAACGCGGCCAACGCGCCGGACCCCGTGCACCGGGCGCGGCTGTTTCCACGCTGGGGGCGCGACGAAGTCCGGTCCGAGCCGCCCTCGCCCGTCCAGATCCGCACGCGCATCGTCGACCCGGCGACCGGCGCCGAAGTGCTCGAGCGTGGCCGGCCGGGCGAGATGCAGATCACCGGCCCGTCGGTCTTCGACGGCTACTTTCGCGCACCGCAACTGACCGCGCAGGCCTTCACCGAGGATGGCTGGTTCCGCACCGGCGACCTGTTCGAACTGGTCGGCGACGGCGACCTGCCGCCGTTCTACCGTTTCGTCGGCCGTCTCAAGCAGATCATCGTGCGTGGCGGCATGAAGATTGCGCCCGAGGAACTCGACTCGGTGCTGTCGCAGATGCCCGACGTGCTCGAGGGTGCGGTGTCCGCGTACACGGATCCGATCATGGGCGAACGCATCTGCGCGATCGTCGTGCCGAAACCGGGGGCACGCCCGACGCTCGAATCGGTCCGCGCGCATTTCGAGCGCGCCGGTCTCGCCACGTTCAAGTACCCCGAACGCCTGCAGTGCGTCCCGCAGTTGCCACGCAACAGCGTCGGCAAGCTGGTCCGCAGCGACCTCGCACGGATCGCCGACTCGCCCGCGGCAGACGCCGGCTGACGGCCGATGACACGCGCATTCGCCTTCGTCGCCCCGCGCGAACCGCGGCCGATCGGCACGCTGCTCGACCTGCAGGCCGAACGCGACTCCGGGGCGCCGGCGCTCACGTTCGGGACGGAGACCCTTTCGCGAGCGGAGCTCGCACGCCGTGCGCAGGGCCGGGCCCGGGCCCTGCAGGCCGCGGGCGTGACCGCCGGCGACTTCGTGGCGCTCGCATTGCCGAGTGGCACCGCGGTGCTCGAGCTCGCGTTCGGCTGCTGGAAAATCGGTGCGACACCCGCGCCGCTCTCGCACCGCTTGCCCCGGCTCGAACTCGAGGCGTTGCTCGAGGTGCTGCGCCCGCGCGTGGTCGTCGGTGACGGCGATATCGGACCGGGTGCCGCGCGGTTGCGCGAACGGGACGTGCGTGAGGGTCCACCCGAACCCGAGGTCGAACCTGGCCGCGTGTCGGCGCACGTCAAGGCGATTGCCAGCGGCGGCAGCACCGGTCGAGCGAAGATCATCGTCGACCACGCGCGCTCGGTGCTCGACCCGGACGCGCCCTCGCTCGGCATGCGGCCCGGCGACACCGTCGTGATCCCGGGGCCGATGTACCACTCGGCGCCGTTCGGCCTCGCCTACCAGGCGCTCTGCTGGGGCTGTCACGTCGTGATCATGCCGCGCTTCGACGCGGCCGCCACGCTCGAACTCGTCGAGCGTCACCGCGCGCAGTGGCTCTACCAGGTGCCGACGATGATGCACCGGATCTGGCGCCTCGACGCCGAGCGCGCCCGCTACGACGTCTCCTCGCTCGAAATCGTCTGCCACATCGCGGCCGCGTGCCCGGTGTGGCTCAAGGAAAAATGGATCGAGTGGCTCGGGCCCGATCGCGTCTGGGAGGTCTACTCGGGCACCGAAGCCATCGGCGCCACGTCGATCGGCGGTCGCGAGTGGCTCGAGCGTCGCGGCTCGGTCGGGCGCCTGCTGCCCGGCGCCAGCGTCCGGATCCTCGACGAACACGGCGGCGACGTGCCGCCGGGCGCCGTCGGCGAGATCTATTTCAAACCCGCCGGCGGTCGCGGCTCGACGTATCACTACCTGGGCGCCGAGCCGCGCGCGCTCGGCGAATGGGAAACGTTCGGCGACCTCGGGCGCGTCGACCCCGACGGCTATCTCTATCTCGCCGACCGGCGCACGGACCTGATCATCACCGGCGGTGCGAACGTGTATCCGGCCGAGGTCGAGGCCGCGCTCGACGCGTACCCGGGCGTGCTCGCCAGTGTCGTGATCGGTCTGCCGGACCCGGACCTCGGGCATCGCGTGCACGCGATCGTCGAGGTGCAACGCGAGGTCGCCCCGCTCGACCCCGAGGCGTTGCAGGCATTCCTGGCCGAGCGGCTCGTCGGGTACAAGCGACCGCGCAGCATCGAGGTCACTTTCGAACGCCTGCGCGACGATTCGGGCAAGGTCCGGCGCAGCGCGTTGCGCGACGCCCGCCTCACGGACGGTGGCACGCTCTAGCGTGCCGAACGCACCTACGCGCTCGTCCTGGCCTCGGCCGTAGCCGCGGTGACGAAGGGCCGTCGCGCGAGCACGAGCGCCAGCAGCCCGAGCGGCGTCACGATCGCAGTCAGGATCGCGATCGCCTGGCCAATCCGCGCCGGGTCGCCGAGCCAGTGATCGCTGATCAGCGCGACCCCCGTGGGACCCATCGTGAACGCGACGATGTTGCCGACGAGCAGGTACAGCGCGATGACCCGCGCGCGCACGCGGTTCGGCGCGATCGCCTGCAGCGCCGCGGGCGGCAGTCCCTGGGCCAGCCCGAACAGGAACGACATCACGGCGATCGTCGCCATCGCGGCCTCGCCGCTCGGGGTGAACGGGGCCACGAGCGCGAACGGCAACGCGAGCGCGCCACCGCCGATCGATACCTGCAGCACCGCGTCGCGCGCACCGCGGCCGGCGAGGCGGTCGACGAGCCATCCGCCCACGAAGATGCCTGCCGTGCTGAACACGAGCAGCACGAGGCCGTAGACGGCGCCGATCCGCGCGATGCTCCAGCCGTGACTGCGGATCAGGAACGCGGGCGTCCACGACAGGTAGGCCGCGATCGCGACGCCGATCAGCGAATAGCCGAACGCGAGCAGCGCAAAGACCGTGCCGCGCTCGGCCAGGAAGTGCCGCAGCGACGCGGTATCGACGCCCGGGGCCGTGACGCGGGACTCGTGCCGGCTCGGCTCGCGGACGAGCAGCAGCACCAGCGCGAGCACGGGTCCGGGCACGCTCACGATCAGGAACGCGAGCTGCCAGGTCTTCAGTTCGCCGAACCCGGGTAACACCACGGGCGGCGCCGTGTTGGCCCAGGCGACCACGGCCCCGCCGATGATCAACGCGAGGCCCACGCCGAGGATCGCGCCCGCGGCGTACACGCCGAGCGGCCGCGCGCGTTTCTGCGCCGGAAAGCTGTCGGCGATCATCGAGTACGCGGCCGGCGAGAGGCCCGCCTCGCCGATGCCGACACCGACGCGCGCGAGGAACAGCGTCACGAAGTTGTGCGCGAGGCCGCAGAGCGCGGTCATCACGCTCCAGAACGTGACGCTCACGACGATGAGGTTGCGTCGCGAGCCGCGATCGGCGAGCCACGCGAACGGGATGCCCATCAGCGTGTAGAACAGCGTGAACGCGAGCCCCGCGAGCAGGCTGAACTGCGTGTCGGTGATGTCGAGGTCGCGTCGCACCGGCTCGACCAGCAGCGTGAGGATCTGCCGGTCGACGAACGCGAGCGCGTAGGCCACGACCAGCAGCGCCACGAGCGTCCAGGCGCGGCCAGTGGACGGCCACGCTTCCTCGCGCGCGGCATCGTGTGGTTCCGGCAGGTTCGTCACGTGCTCTCCCATGCGCGACACAGTCGCGATCGTGCTCCCGCGATGCAAGTGACTTCGCCGGCCGATGCTGCAACACTCGTCCGTGACATTGAGGGGGACTCCGGATGCTCGAGTCGAAGTTCGACGTGCGCGAAAGACCGAGCTTGCGACTCGTCGACCCCGAGTTGCTCCCGTGGCTCGAGGCGATGCCCGACGAAACCTGGGACGACGCGATGCTGCCGGGCCGACGCGCGCTGATCGTGGCGCTCGCCGCCGCGAACAAGCCGCCGTTGCGGCCCGACGTCGAACTCGAGGAACGTCACCTGCGTCGACCCGATGGCGACGGCGAGTTGCGGCTCGTGATCGTGCGGCCGCGCCTGCACCGCAGACCCTCGCCAGCGATCCTGCATTTTCACGGCGGTGGTTACGTCGCGGGCCTGCCGGAAATGGCGCGCGGCACGATCGCGACGTTTGCCGCAGAGCTCGGCGCGCTGGTGGTGTCGGTCGACTACCGCCTCGCGCCGGAAGCGCCGTACCCGGGTGCGCTCGACGACGGTCACACGGCCCTCGCCTGGCTGCACCGTGAAGCCCGGCCGCTCGACGTCGACCGCGAGCGCATCGCGCTGAGCGGCGACAGCGCCGGCGGCGGGCTCGTGGCCGGCCTCGCGCTGCTCGCACGCGATCGTGGCGAGCACGCAATCGCGTTCCAGCACCTCGTGTTTCCCGGTCTCGACGACCGCACGTGCGTGCGCACTGACCTGTCGCCGTTCGTCGGCCAGTTCATCTGGACGCAGGCGAGCAACCTCTACGCCTGGCGCGCGCTGCTGGGCACCGAGCCCGGTGGCCCCGACGTCCCGTCCT
Organism: Steroidobacteraceae bacterium; assembly: GCA_036377475.1. Lineage (GTDB taxonomy): Bacteria > Pseudomonadota > Gammaproteobacteria > Steroidobacterales > Steroidobacteraceae > RPQJ01. Next base: position 4,570 of record DASUYI010000195.1, read on the forward strand.
ATGCGGCGCCGGCCCGTGCCGAGGACCTGAGCGGCCTGCCGCCGGCATGCGTGCAGGTGGGCGCGCTCGACCTGTTCGTCGATGAAGACGTCGAATACGCGCGA
>DASUYI010000196.1:0-3938 GCA_036377475.1 Steroidobacteraceae bacterium
GTGTCTAGTGTTCAGTGTTTAGTGTCTCGTAGGCAGCGACTGCGGCACGGCGGCAGCGCTCCTGCTATCCGCTAGACACTTCCGACTTCGATCCACGTCGCTTTCGCGCGCGCGCAGAGCTCGCCGTCCTCGTCGAAGATCGCGGTGCCGGAGTAGTGCTTGCGTCCCTCGACGCCGAGCGCCCAGCCGATCACCGTGCAGGCTTCGCCCACGTGCACGCGCCGATCGACGTGCGCCTGCATCTCGCCGAGCAGCATCATGCGCGGACGGTCCTCGACGATGGCGAAGTAACCGGGGCAGTCGAGCGCGGCCCAATGGAACTCGACCGCGACCTTGCCGTCGCCGCCGTCGAGGTCGTCGGCCGGCAGCCACGGCGCCGCGACGATGCCGGAATCGAGCATGCCGGGGAAAATGCGCAGCCCGTCGCCCCGCCGACGGTGCGGGCCGCAGACGAAGCAGTCGGGGAACGTATGCGTCTTGAACCCGGCGTAATGCTGCGACGCCCAGACGGCCTGGACGTACGGCGGTGCGGCGGGCACCTCGAGCTGCAGTTGTGACGGCACGGCCGAGGCGACCGGCCGGTCGCCGTCGCGCAGGACGTATCCGCCGTGCCGCTCGCCCGGCTCGATCGCGAGCGGTCGCTCGAGCGGTGGGGGCGCGAGCAACCGCACGCGCAGGGCCTCGCCCGCCGCGACGGCAAACGCGCCGCAGACGTAGCCGCCGTTGCCCGAGTCGGGCGGGCCGTTGTAGCGGCGCGCGATCGTCAAGGTCGTCGGGCCATTGCCGCCGGTGCTGGTGGTGGTCGTCGTCGTCATCGGTCGTCGTCTCGTGCGGTCGCCCCGGGCGGATCGTCCGCGCAGCGCCAGCAGCTGTCGAACTGGCCCTCGACGAGCTCGCCGCAACGCTCGCAGCGCCAGTCCGGGCCGCGCGGCAGCTCCTCGCGGCGGGTGGCGTCGATCAGGCCCCGTGCGCGGAGCGCGTCGCCGTTGCGGACGACCCAGAGCTCCGGCCAGCACTCGAGGAACGGGATCTCGCCGATCGCCCCGGCGAGGCCTTCGTTGCGCACGAAGCAGCGAATCCCGGCGCCTTCGAGCACGTTGCGCAGGTGCGCAACCTCGAAGAGCGACTCGGCGGTGTGAACCTTGCGCACGCTGCGTCCTCGTGCCGGTTGATCCGCGCGCGCGGCGGTCCTTTCCGCCGCGCAATGCATCCGGCTAGCATGGCGGGATGGCCGCCCCTTCCGCCGCTACCTTACTGTCCCGTCGCTTTCCAGCAAAGCGCGCGTTCATCACCGGCGCCGCGAGCGGCCTGGGGCTCTCGATGGCGGAGCTGCTGGCCCGTGATGGCTGGTCGCTCGGGCTGCTCGACCTGGCCGCGCCGGCCCTCGAACACGCGGTCACGCGCCTGCGGCAATCCGGGGCGCGCGATGCGACAGGGTTCCATGGGGACGTGGCGTTGCCGTCGATCGTGGCCGAGGCGGTCGGAGCCTTCGCGGGCGCACACGGCGGCCTCGATCTGCTGGTCAACAACGCCGGCGTGGCCGTGGCAGGCGCCGTCGAGTCGACCCCGGTCGAGGACTGGCGCTGGATCGTCGACATCAACCTGCTCGGCGTGGTCTGGGGCTGCCGGGCGGCGCTGCCGGTGCTCAAGCGCCAAGGCGCCGGCCTGGTGCTCAACGTGGCGAGCTCCGCCGGGTTTGCCGCGGCACCGCAGATGGCCGCGTACAACGTGACCAAGGCCGGCGTGATCGCGTTGAGCGAGACGCTCGTGTCCGAGCTGGCGGGAAGCGGGTTGCAGGTCTCGGTCGCGATGCCCGGGTTCTTCCGCACGCACCTGCTCGACCACATGCGCGCGCCCGCCGAGGAGAACCGGCTCGCGCACCAGCTGATGGACCATTCGGGCCACGACCCGGACGAGGCCGCCACGGCGCTGCTCGCCGCCGCCGCACAGGGCGAGACGTACATCGTCTGGCCGCGCGAATACCGCCTGGCCTGGCGTCTCAAGCGCTGGTTCCCGCGCTGGTTCCTCAGGCGAGTGCAGGCTTTCCGCGACGCACAGGTGCGGCAGGCGGGTCGATCGCCAGGATGAAGCGCGTGTAGATCTCGGGCAGTCGGTCGAGCACCGCCTCCTTGCCGAGCATGTCGCCCTGGACGATCGCCGCGCGCAGCACGGAGAGCGACAGCGCCTCCATCGCCTCGGTCGCGATCGGCGCGTAACTCAGGTGCCACGGCTCGACGCCCGCGCCGCCGCGGTCCGACCCGTACGGTCGGAAAAAGCCGAAACGTCCCATGTGGTGGTCGAGCCAGGCCGTCAGCCGCGCGAAGACGCCGTCCCGCGCGTACTCGGACGGCAGCAGCTGCACCTGGTACCCAGCGGGCATGGCCGCGGCATCGACGACGTCGACGTCGGTGCCCCAGTGGTGCCGGCTGCCGCCCGGGATCGCCGACCAGGAAAGGATCGCGTCGACGAGTTGCGCGCCGGACAACCGGGCGTGGTCGAGTGGACGACCGTCCCGCGCGTACAGCGGGCGCTCACCGCGCCACTTGCGGTTCCAGAGCGTGAGCTGGCGGTCGTAGTCGCGATAACTCGAGATTGCCTGGAGGTCGATGCCGTCGCGCCTCGCAGCGTCGCGCATGCCTAAGAACGAGGTCACCACCTCGAAGTGCAGCGAGCACGGAGGCTCGTCGATTTGAATGATGTGCGACCGCGCGCGGCCGGTCAGTTCGAGGGGGTTCATCCGGCCGATGTCTCTAAAACAAATGTCGGAATTGTTTGCATTGCAGCATCACAGCGAACCGCAGTGCGCCGGGGCAGTCCAGGGGGATATGATGCCGCGCAGGTCGATGCCGCGCACACAATAGAAATCGAATCCGCCGGCGGGCACGGGTTCTTGTCACGCAAGCACGCTCACGACCCACAGGCACACCGGGCAGCAGTTCCACCAACACTACACGCGCATGATCGGCAGGGGGCTCAAACTGCGTTACGTGCTCGCGGTGGTCGCGACCGGCGTCGTGCTGACGGCGGCGATCGCGACCAATGCCGCCCTGTCCGCGCGACAGGAAGCGACGCATCTGCGCGCCGTCCTCGACGAAGTCTCCGCGCTCGAGGGACGGTCGAGCGACGCCCGCGTCGCCGAACTGCGCGCCCAGGTCGATGACCTGATCGACGCCAACGACGGCCGGCAACTCGCGCTCGTCGTCACCGTCGGCCTGCTGCTGACCGCGCTCGCGGCGGGCGTCACAGCAGCGCTGCTGACCCGCATCGACCGCGCGCTGACCGCGCTGATGAACAATGCCCAGCTGATCGGGCGAGGTCGCTACACGGAGCCCGTGCCCGTCAGTGGCGTGGCCGAGGTGGCCTCGCTCGAACGCTCGCTGGAACAGATGCGACAGGCACTCGCGAGCACGACGATTTCGCGCGACTATCTCGACGACGTGCTGAACGGCATGAGCGACGCGGTGCTCGTCACGTCGCCCGACGGACGCATCCGCACGGCCAACGACGCGGCGTCACGACTGTTCGGCGTGAACGGCCTGCCCGGCACGATGTTCGCCGACCTGGTGGCGGCGGAGCACCGGCCGACGTTCGACCTCGTGAAACTCGCCGCCGAGCCCGGCGAGACCGTGATCCGGACCGGGAGGGGGCAGACCATCCCGGTGTCCATCAACATTTCGCCGCTCGGGCACGGCGAGGCCGCGCCGAGCCGCGGCAGCATCGTCGTGCTGCGCGACATCACCGACCGCAAGCGCGCCGAGCGTCGCATCCGTTACCTCGCCCGGTTCGACACGCTGACCAAGATGCCGAACCGGATGCAGTTCCAGCACATGCTGCACCAGGCGATCACGCGCAGCACGCGCCAGGGCCGGGGACTGGTGCTGCTCTACGTCGACATCGACAACTTCAAGGAGATCAACGACACGTTCGGCCACGAAACC
>DASUYI010000197.1:0-9503 GCA_036377475.1 Steroidobacteraceae bacterium
GTGTCTAGTGTCTGGTAGGAAGCGGCTTTGCCGCGCGCCGTCGGCTGCCGACTAACCGCTAGACACTAAACACTAAACACTAGTCACTACTCCTCCGCCCACCATTCGACCAAGGTGCCGCCGCTGCCGTCGGGGACGAGCAGGCGGTGCAGGTCCGGCAACAGTTCGGCGAGCCGCGCATCGAGCAGCCAGGGCGGATTGACGATCACGAGGCCCGATCCGCGCAGGCCGACCGGAGTGTCCGCCGGCAGCACAGTCAGCGTGCAGTCGAGCACCTTGCGGATACCCGAGCGTTCGAGGTTCCGTCGAAAACGCAGCGGTGCCGCGCGCTCGGTGAGCGGGTACCAGACACAGTAGGTGCCCGTCGCCCAGCGCTCGTATCCGGTTTCGAGTGCCGCGAGCACGGCATCGAACTCGAGGTCGTCCTCGTACGGCGGATCGATCAGGACCAGGCCACGGTTCTCGCGCGGCGGGGTGCTCGCCCGGACGGCGGCGTAACCGTCACCCTCGACGATCGACACGAGTTTCTGACGCCCCAGCAGGTTGCGCAGCGCGCGCGCCTCGGTGGCGTGCGCGTCCACGAGCACCAGGCGATCGCCGGGGCGTCGCAGCCGCGCGACGATGGCGGGCGACCCCGGATAGGCCGTGATCGCGCTGCGGCCCGGGCCGGCGCAGTCGCGGACGAGGCGAACGTAGTCGAGCACCTCCGGCGGCAGTGCCGTCTCCGGGAAGTCGAGCAGCCGGCCGATCCCGGTCTTGTACTCGCCGCTGCGCTGCGATTCGCCGAGGCTCAGGTCGTAGCCGCCGCCGCCCGCGTGCGTGTCGAGGTAGAAGAACGGCGCCGGCTTTTTCTTGAGGTGCGCGACGAGCATCATGAGCACGACGTGCTTCAGGACGTCGGCGTGGTTCCCGGCGTGGAACGCGTGGCGGTAATTCATTGACGACGAGCGGACGGACGAACCAACGACTGACGGAACGGAGGCGTGCACCGACGTGCCAGGCAAGACAACAAGGTTACTCGACTCGGACCGCCCCGGCGCCGCCCGCCGCGGTTCGACGCTGCTCGCGTTCCTGCTGGGGTGCACGGCCGGATGCGCTTGCTCCGGCGTTGAGCCCGAGCCTGCGCAGGCAGTTCCTCCGGCGGCTGCCACGACCGATGACACCGAGGCAGGATCTTCGATGACCACGAACGTGCCGGCCGCCCTGCTCGAGGCGGCGCTCGACGACGCCGCGACCCGCGCCTCGACGGATCGCGCGAAGATCACGGTCGTCTCCGCCGCGGCGGTGACCTGGTCCGACGGCTCCGCGGGGTGTCCCGAGCCGGGGATGATGTACACGCAGGCGCTGGTGCCGGGGTATCGCATCGTGCTGCAGGCCGGCGAGCAGGTGCTCAACTACCACGCCGGACGCAGTGGCGGGCCAAAGTACTGTCCGGCGGAACGCGTGATGGCGCCCGCGGCAGCGGGTGACCAGGCGACGTAACCGCGCGTCGACACGCATCTCGAACTCGACGCGACACCCTGAAGAAAACGCCCCGGGGATTTCTCCCCGGGGCGTCCATGCCGTCCGGCAGCAGGCCTGCCGTCAGGTCCGGCTCGTGGTTACGGGTCGACGCGCACGATCGTCGGGCTCGGCAGACCCGTGGTGCCACCGTAGGCAACGCTGCCCAGGTATCTCGTGCCGGGCACGAGACCGCTGAAGCTCAGCTCGATCGTCGCGGTTGCGCCCTGCGTCGCGCTGGCTGGCGCGACCACGGTCATGTTGCCGGCATCGGCGCTGCCGAGCAGCCATGTGTGGAGCTTGAACGGCGAAGTGCCGACCACGCCCCAGCCCTGCACCACGACCGTGTAGGTCCCAGCGGCCGGGTTGAGCAGGTTGACCTCTTCGGCCGAGGTGCTCGACCCGCTGCTGCCGACGAGTACGGGCGGGGTGGCGCTGTTGAAGACACACAGGTCGATGTCCGTACCTGGATTGACGTCTGCGTCGAACAGCGAGAACCGGGCGTACGTGGTGTTCGCCGGGATGTCGACCTGGATCTTCTGGGCGTTCGGCGACGTCAGCGAGCACGTGCTGTCGGTCGGGTCATCCGCGACCACTCCCGGGGTCAGCACGGCAGGCAGGAGTCCGCGCGGTGTCGCCGTGAACGGTCCCGTATAGCCGAACTTGACCTCATAGCTCGTCGCACTGCCGTCGCTCGTCACCTGTGCAGGTGCCACGAGCGCCAACGGGCGCACCACGATGGGACTACGCACAACGTAGCCGTCGCCGGTCCAACGCAGCTGGCCACCGGTGTAGGCGTTGAGCGCCGCCGAAGTGCGCGTGAACGTGACGTCGAACTTCTGCGTCTCGCCCGGATTGAGAGTGAACGACGAGGGCGAGAGGGTGGTCGTGAAGCCGGCCATCCCGGTGATCGCACCGTTCATGGTCAGGCGCTTGCCGCTCACGTTCGTCACGCTGCGCGACACCTTCTGCGAATCTGCGAGATCGCCGATCGCGATCGACGGTGTATTCAGATCGCTCGGGTCGATGGGCGTGTACGCGGAGCAGAACGAGCCGGGCTGGACGCCGCAGATGAAGTTCAGCCAGTCGTTGAAGCGGCTGTCGTAGACGAGACCCGGGTCGAACATCTTCGGCGGGTCGACGTGACCGGCACCCTGCCGGAAGATCAGGACCGGATTGGTCTCCGCCGCCGGCGGCGTGCCGCCGTCGAGCGCATCGACACCCGTCGTCATCATCGCCGACTTGATCATCATCGGCGACCAGGTCGGGTGCGCTTCCTTCATCAGCGCCGCAAGCCCGGCCACGTGCGGGCTGGACATCGAAGTGCCGCTGTACAGGTCGAACAGCCGGCCCCGGTTTCCGGGAGGCGCAACGCCCGCGAGGACGTCCTGGCCCGGGGCCATGACGTCAGGCTTCAGGATGTCGCCATTTCCCGCGCGCAGCGGACCACGCGACGAGAACGACGCCGTAAACGGTGCCGTCGCGTTGTAGATGATCGTCGACTGGTTGATCGTCGCCGTCGCGCCCGCCGTGGCGGCATACGCCTTGAGCGCCGCCCGCACGGGGAAGTCGACGTGGACGGTCGGGACGAAGTGGAAGTCGGCGTTCACGGAACTGGCCGGATTGTTGACCAGCACCATGCCGACGCCACCGGCCTCCGACACGGCGAGACTCTTGTTCACGCGCGCGGTGACGCCACGGTCGCACAGCACGATCTTGCCGGCCACCTTGGCCGGATCGAGAACCGCCTTTCCGCCATTGTCGGCCGCCGCGTAGCACAGGCGCACCATCGTCGCATCGGCGCCGGCCAATCCCGCTGCTTCCGAGTCGATGAAGGGCGCCGGGCCGACCGGCGTCGCGACCGACGCACCCGGGTACGTCGCCCCGTTGCCGAGCGTGACCGATCCCTCGCCATTGCGATTGTGGGTGCCGGCCGCGACCGTCGTGAGCCACGGGCCGGGGTGAGCGACGGTGCTCGTCGCCGGACCCGCGTTACCGGCGGAGGTCGCGACGAAAACACCTGCGTCCGCCGCGAACAGGAACGCAATCTCCACGCCGTCGCGGAAGTTGGTTTGCGACCCGCTGATCGAGAAGTTGATGACATCGACACCGTCCGCGACGGCCTGGTCGATGGCTGCGATGCTGTCGGTCGAGAAGCAACTGCCGCCGGTTGGCGTCTGCCAGCAGACCTTGTACGCCGCGATGCGCGCGCGCGGCGCGATACCGCTCATCGAGCCGAACACCGACGCTGCGCCGGTCGCCGGCACGTTCGCGTTACCACCCGCGGTCGTCGCGGTGTGCGTCCCGTGGCCACCGTAGTCACGTGGCGAGTTGAACTCCCAGGGCAACTCGGTGTCGATGCCCGCGTTGCCACCCCAGCCCGCGTTGTAGTACCGCGCGCCGATCAACTTCTGGTTGCAGTGGGTGGCCGCGAAGGCCTCGCCAGGCACGCAGCGGCCGTTCCAGCCGGGGATCTGCAGATAGCCGAGCTTGCCGTCCTTGGTGCCATTGCCGTTGACGTCGGTGCGGTCGCTGAAGCTCGGGTGCTCCGGCCACGCGCCGCCGTCGACGATGCCGATGATGACGTTCTCGCCCTTGCCCTGCTCGGCCCACACGCCGGTCGGGCCCGTCAGGCCGAGGAAAGCGGGCGTCGACGAAGTGTCGAGTTCCAGCGCTTCGTCCTTGATCACGCCGAGCACGCCCGGCACGCGCGCCAACTGGGCCGCCTGCTCCTGGGTCAGCTCCGCCGCGAACCCGTTGTAGACGTAGCCGTAGTCGTAGACCTTCCTGGAGCCGCCCACCGCGGCGAGGGCCGCGTCGTGACGAGCGTCGAGATAGGACTTGTAGTTGACGACGGCCGAGCTGTACGGGTCGATCTTCTGCCCCTTACGAGGCTTGGTCGCCGCGTACCCCTTGATACTGCCGTCGTAGGCGGAAACGGGCAGTTCCGCCATTCGCACGATATAGAGGTCGTTCGAATACTTCTTCGCTTCCGCCTTCGACTCGGCGCTCGGCGCCGCATCGACTGCCGTGACAGGCACCGACAGTGCTGCGACGGCGCTCAGCGCGGCCGACGACAGCAGTGCCAGCAATGGCTTCTTGGACATGGATCGATTCCCTCCTGGCGAGGATTCGGGCGCTTCTGGTTGGTCGGGCAGACGCGAGAGCGGACGCCCTCGACAGGAAAAAAAGATTCACCGGACTCGCGGGCATTGCGACGTCAGCGGTGTGTCTCCCTTCCGGCAGCCCAGCCCTCTTGTTCTTGTTGGATCAAGAGCTGTGGCTTTGCGACCCCGTCTCGCGGCGGGTGTGCCCTTCACGCTTGCCGTGGGGTCGAAACTAACCGTGCGACCCGTTTAAAGCAACGGGACGGCAGCGCTTTTTTCAGGACATGACATAACGCGGACGCCACCCGCCAAAAAAAACCGCCCTCCCGCGTGGGAGGGCGGTTCCTGCATGCACGAATGTTTCGATTCCGGCCTAGGGTGACGGCGTGGCGTTCAGCGCCGCGTTGGCCGTCGCGAACCCGGAGCCGCTCGCGTCATCGCCCCACGAGACCTCGACCGTCGAACCGTCGATGTCCGTAATCGATCGCGAACCGGCGGACAGCGGTATCGCGGTCGACTCCAGGATGCTCTCGACATCGGCCTGCTGCAGCGACGCGTTCTTTTGCAGCATCAGGGCCGCGATGCCGGCCACGTGCGGTGCGGCCATGCTCGTGCCGCCGAGGAAGAAGTACGAGGTCTTGCCGCTGTTCAACTGGTACGGCCCCACGACCCAACTGCCCGGCGCGGCGACGTCGAGGTCCTGGCCGTCCTGCTCGCGGCTCGAGAAATCCGTTATGTAGAGGTCCTCGGCCTGGGTCGGGTTCGGGAAGTCCAGGGTGCGCCACCAGGTGCTGTCTGTCGCCCATTCGCGCACCCAGCCCGCCGCGGCAACGGACACGACGGGAGCGTACGCACCGGGGTAACCCATGCCTTCTTCACCTTCGTTGCCTGCGGACGCGACGATGACGACGCCCTTGCCGATTGCATAATCGATGGCCGCCTTTTCGACGGCGTCGAGCACCGACCCCCCGAGGCTCATGTTGATGACGACCGGCGCATTGGCGAGCGGCCCCGTCTTCAGGTCGGCGACGTAGACGATGCCGCGCGCGATCACCGACGACCAGCCCCAACCCTGCTGACCGAGCACCTTGACCGGAATCACCGTCGCGTGCGGGGCGACTCCGTTCACGGGGGTGCCGCGCAGGCTGTACCCGAGCACCGTGCTCGTCACGTGCGTGCCGTGGGAATTCTGGTCGTGCATCCACTTGTTTGGCTGGCTCGAGACATTCCCGACCTCGCCGCCACCTCCGCCGAAGGCGCGCGCGTATTCTTCCGCGATGCGTTGCTGGGGAAAGTACTGGCGCCAGGAATCGAGCAATCCCGTGTCGAGTACGGCGACGTATACACCGGCTCCTGTCTGCGACAGCACCCGACCCCGATTCAGGTCGGTGACGTTGATCGCATCGAGGTCCCACGTGCTGATGCCCTGCGCGAAATCCTCGACCGCGACGCCGTCGACCGGGGAGCCGTTGCGCACGGCGTCCGGATTGGCGGCGGCAACGTAAGGCAAGGCACGGATCGCGACCAGGCTCGACGCACGGGCCTGCAGCGTGAGCGCATCGATCGGACGTATGACGTCGCGCACTTTGCCGAAGCGTGCGATGTCGGCGAGGATACGTGGCGTCACGTCCTGCTTGAGCGCGACGTTGATGCCGATCATGCGACTGCCGGCATTGACATCCTGCGTGGCCGCGCCCGCGACATTGACGAGGGCGAGAGAAAGCGTCGTGGCCACCCTGGCGAGAACGCCGGTCTTGAACGAGTGCATCGTGATTTCCTCCGTGAAATCGTGTCGTGCGGGCGCGCGACCCTACCCGTCTGCGGGATGGTTCGCAACCACAGCGAGCGGTAACGAACAGGACACAGCGTCGCTCATGAGAGTTCGCCGAGCCAGTCCCTCGGTCGCAGGTAATCGCGGTAGAGCGCGTCTTCGGGCGTGCCGGGCTCGGGACGGTAGTCGTATTCCCAGCGCACCAGGGGCGGCAGCGACATCAGGATCGATTCCGTGCGCCCGCCGGTCTGCAGTCCGAACAGGGTGCCGCGGTCGTAGACGAGGTTGAATTCGACGTAGCGGCCGCGCCGGTACAACTGGAAGTTGCGCTCGCGTTCGCCGTACGGCGTGTCCTTGCGCTTCTCGACGATGGGCAGGTAGGCGGCTGTGTAGTGATCGCCGACGCTGCGCATGAAGGCGAACGACCGCTCGAAGCCCCATTCGTCGAGATCGTCGAAGAACAAACCGCCGGCGCCGCGGGTTTCGCCGCGGTGCTTCAGATAGAAGTAGCGGTCGCACCAGTCCTTGAAGCGCGCGTACACCTCCGGGCCGAATGGATCGCACGCCGCCTTCGCGGTGCGGTGCCAGTGCAGCACGTCCTCGGCGCACGGGTAGTAGGGCGTCAGGTCGAAGCCGCCGCCGAACCACCACGCGGCCGGCACCCCGTCCTTCATCGCGGCGAAGAAGCGGACGTTCGCGTGTGAGGTCGGCACGTACGGGTTGCGTGGATGGATCACCAGCGAGACGCCGGTGGCCTCGAAGCTCGCCCCGGCGAGTGCAGGGCGTTGCGTCGTGGCAGAGGCGGGAAGCTGCCCGCCCATCACGTGCGAGAAGTTGATGCCGGCCTGCTCGAACACCCGCCCTTCGCGCAGCACGCGTGACTCGCCACCGCCGCCTTCCCCGCGCTTCCAGGTGTCGCGCCGGAACTTTGCGCCCCCGTCCGCGGCTTCGAGTGCGGTCGTGATCCGGTCGTGCAGGTCCTTCAGGTAGGCGAGCACGTCCGGGACGGACGGGGCGGCTTGGGTGGGCATTCCGGGTGCGACCTCTGCGCGAAAGCCGCGAACTCAGCCCTGCTTCTTCCTGGGCGTCGATTTCTTCTTCGTCGCGGCCTTTTTCCTCGGTGCGGCCTTCGGCTTCGCCGCGGGCCTCGTCTGCGTGTCGTCCGTCGACACGGCGGCGACTAGACTGGCCTTGGCGGTCTTCGCGGCCGCCCGGCGGCCCCAGCCTTTGCGTTCGGGCGCGGCGGCCAGCAGGGCCTGGCACTCCTCGAGCGTGAGCGTCTTCGGGTCGCGGTCCTTCGGGATCTTGCCGTTCTTCTTGCCGTCGGTGATGTAGGGCCCGTACCGCCCGTTCAGCACCTGGATGCCCGTGCCGTTGCCGAAGTCGCGGATGACGCGATTCGCCTCGGTCGCGATCTTCTCCCGGATGAGGGCGTGTGCGCGCTCGAGCGTGACCGTGTACGGGTCGTCCTCGACCTTGAGCGACGCGTACTTCTTGGGCCCGAACTGCACGTACGGACCGAAGCGTCCGATCGCGACCTTGATCGGGGAACCGTCTTCCCAGAGCCCAAGCGTGCGGGGCAGCTGGAACAGGTCGAGCGCGTCCGCGAGCGTAAGGTCGTCCATGCGCTGGTGCGGACGCAGGCTCGCGAACTTCGGCTTCTCGTCGTCCTCGCGCGTGCCGATCTGCGCGAACGCGCCGAAGCGCCCGTAGCGGACGCTCACGGGGCGCCCGGACACCGGGTCGATGCCGAGCGGGCGTTCCATCGCGACGTCGGAACGCGTGACGTTCTCGTCGACGTCGTCGATCTGCTTCTTGAGCTCGGCCCAGAAGCGCTCGAGCATCGGCAGCCAGTCTTCCTCGCCGCGCGAGATGTTGTCGAGTTCGTCTTCCATCGACGCCGTGAAGCCGTAGTCGACGTAATGCTCGAAATTGGCGGTCAGGAACCGATTGACGATCTTGCCGAGGTCGGTCGGCACGAACCGCTTGCTCACGAGCTCGCAATACTTCTTGTAGAGCAGCGTCTGGATGATGCTCGCGTAGGTCGAGGGCCGGCCGATGCCGTGCTCCTCGAGCGCCTTGACGAGGCTCGCCTCGGAATAGCGCGGCGGCGGCTCGGTGAAATGCTGCGCGGTGTCGATGGCCAGCAGCCGCACGCGGTCACCGGCCTCGAGCGGCGGCAGGATGCGGTTCTCCTCGTCATCGGGGTTCAGCGAGGCGTCGTCGAAGCTCTCGCGATAGACCGCGAGAAAGCCCGGCGAGAGCAGCGTCGAGCCGTTCGCGCGGAACGTGTTGTCCTGGCCGGCGGCCAGGTCGACCGCCACCGTGTCGAACACGGCGGCCTCCATCTGGCTCGCGACCGCGCGACGCCAGATCAGCGTGTACAGCCGGTGTTCGTCCGCGTCGATCCTGCCTGCGAGCATCTCGGGCGTGCGCGAGGCCTCGGTCGGTCGCACCGCCTCGTGGGCTTCCTGCGCATTCTTCGACTTCGTGCGGTACATGCGCGGTGCGTCCGGCACGGAATCCCGGCCGTAGAGTCGCGCGATGACGTCGCGGATCTCGCGCACGGCTTCGACCGCGAGGCTCACCGAGTCGGTGCGCATGTAGGTGATGAGGCCGACCGGACCTTCGCCGAAATCGACACCCTCGTAGAGGCGTTGCGCGATACGCATCGTGCGTTGCGCGCCGAAACCCAGCTTGCGCGCGGCTTCCTGTTGCAGCGTCGAGGTCGTGAACGGCGCGGCGGGGTTGCGCTTGCGCTGTTTCTTCTCGACGTTCGTGACTACGAGTTCGCCATTCGCGGCCCGCTCCAGTTGCTGCTTCGCCTTCGCCGCGGCGGCCGCATTCGTGACCGTGAACTGCTCGACCTTCGTGCCGGCGAGTTGCGTCAGCTTAGCGGTGAACTGCGCGGCGTCTTTCTGCGCCTGCGCGTCGATGGTCCAGTACTCGCGCGGCTTGAACGCGAGGATCTCTTCCTCGCGCTCGCAGATCATGCGCAACGCCGGGCTTTGCACGCGGCCGGCCGACGCGCCGGAGAGGCCGGCCTTCTTCCAGAGCAGCGGCGAGACCTTGAAACCGACGAGGTAATCGAGCGCGCGGCGGGCGAGGTACGCCTTCACGAGTTC
>DASUYI010000198.1:0-5163 GCA_036377475.1 Steroidobacteraceae bacterium
TTGCAACGCAGCCGCCCACGCCGATGATCACCTGTGGCCGCGCGGCCTTGAGTTCACGCCAGCGCCCGAGCTGCGAGAACACCTTTTCCTGCGCCTTCTCACGCACCGAGCAGGTGTTGAGCAGCAGCAGGTCCGCCTGCGCGGGGTCCTCGGTCGGCTCGTAATCGCCCGATGCACGCAGCACGTCCGCCATGCGGGCGGAGTCGTACTCGTTCATCTGGCAGCCGAAGGTCTTGAGGTATACGCGCGGCATCGTACGCTCGTCGTGTGTGGGACGGACGCGGGCCCGCTCGCTCAGAACGGGATGTCGTCGTCGAACGGCGATTCCTCGGCGGGCGCACGGCTGGCGCTGCCCGCGCCGGCCGGGGCCGCACGCGAGGGCGCATCGCTGCCGGCCCTCGAGTAATCGCCGCCCCCGCCGCTGCCGCCGGCACTGCCGCCCGGTCGGCCGCCGAGCATCTGCATCTCGTTGGCGTTGATCTCGGTCGTGTAGCGGTCGCGGCCTTCCTTGTCCTGCCACTTGCGGGTGCGCAACTTGCCCTCGATGTACACCTGCGAGCCCTTCTTGAGGTACTCGGCGGCGATCTCCGCGAGGCGGTCGTACATGACGATGGTGTGCCACTCGGTCTGCTCGCGTTGCTCGCCCGTCTGCTTGTCCTTCCAGCTTTCGGACGTCGCCACGCGCAGGTTGGTGACCGCCTTGCCGTTGGGCATGTAGCGGGTTTCGGGGTCCTGCCCGACGTTGCCGATCAGGATGACTTTGTTGACGCCGCGTGCCATGAGGGAGCCTTGTGGGGGTTGGGGTTTTTTCGGGAAAGGTCGGCTATTTTACGGCAAGCCGCGGCTCGCCGCGTCGCCCTGAATAAGGGCCGGTTTCAGCCGGAAACGGACGCTTCGGGCGCCGGTTCGCCCGAGCGGCCGGCGAGCAGCACCCAGGCCAGGGCCATGCCGACACAGCCCCAGAAGACCCCCGAGATCCCGAACTGACGCAACAGCAGGCCGCCGACCGTGCCGCCGAAGAACGCCCCGAGAAACTGGGCCGTGGCAAAGACCCCGAGCGCGGCGCCCCGGTCGGCCGTCGGGGCCGCCTGGGTCAACAGCGCCGGCAGCCGGGCCTCGAGGTAGTTGAACGCGGCGAAGAACAGCGTCAGGGCGCCCAGCACCACCCAGAGGTGCGCGTGGTCGAGACCCAGGATGGCCTGTGAGAGGCCCGCCAGCGCGACCGACAGCACCAGGAGGCCCCCGCCCGCGCCCGGCCCGCTGCGCTCCGTGGCGAGCACGAGCGGCACCGTTCCGGCGATCGAGACCACGAACACGCCCAGGTAAACCTGCCAATGGTCGGCGCTCGGCAGGCCGAGATCGTCCAGCAGCACCTGCGGCACCGACAGGAAGGTCGCGGTCATGATCGCGTGCAACGCGAACATCCCGAAATACAGCGGCCGCAGCTGCGATCGCCGGACGAGTTCGAGCAGGCCCGAGAGCTTGCGCCCCTCTGCGCCGCCGTGGCGCCCCGGCTCGCGCGGCACGGCGAAGTGCAGCAGTGCGACGCCGAGCAACGCCATCGCGAGCATGACGCCGAAGATGCCCGGGACGCCGATCGCGGCGTCGAGCGCCGGCGCGGCGATCAGCGCAATCACGAACGAGAGCCCGATGCTGATGCCGACCACGGCCATCGCGCGCGTGCGCACTTCGCTGCGCGTGAGGTCCGCCATCAGGGCCGTGACCGACGCAGACACGGCACCCGCGCCCTGCACGGCCCGGGCGATCGCGAGCAGCACTACGGACTGCGCGAACACGCCGAGCAGTGAACCGACGGCATAGAACGCCAATCCGAGCGTGATCAACGGCTTGCGCCCCCAGCGGTCCGACCAGCGGCCGAATGGGATCTGCAGCAGCGCCTGCGTGAGGCCGTACGCACCCATCGCCAGGCCGAGCAGCACCGGCGAATAGTCGGGCAGCGAGCGGGCATACAGCGCCAGCACCGGCAGCAGCAGGAACATGCCCAGCATGCGCGAGGCGTAGATCGCGGCCAGCGCGCCGACCGACCGGCGTTCGACAGCGTTCATCGCCGGCCTCTGGACGTCAGCGCGGGGTCGGATGGTCTTTGCCTCGAAACGGGAGCGTTGCCTATATTAGCAGGCTGCCCAACGACGACCGAACGCGCACGAAGACCAGGTAGATGACGAAGAACACGACGACGACGATGAAGATGACGACGACGACGGGAATGGCATGGACGTGATCCGCATCCGCGGCGCGCGCACGCACAACCTGCGCGGCATCGACCTCGACCTGCCGCGCGACCGGCTGATCGTGATCACGGGGCTGTCGGGCTCCGGCAAGTCGTCACTCGCCTTCGACACGATCTACGCCGAGGGCCAGCGTCGCTACGTCGAATCGCTGTCGGCCTACGCGCGACAGTTCCTCTCGGTCATGGAGAAGCCCGACGTCGACCACATCGAGGGCCTGTCGCCCGCGATCGCGATCGAGCAGAAGGCCACGTCGCACAACCCGCGATCCACCGTCGGCACCGTCACCGAGATCTACGACTACCTGCGCGTGCTGTACGCACGCGCGGGCGTGCCGCGCTGTCCCGAGCACGGCCAGGACCTGGCGGCGCAGACGGTGACGCAGATGGTGGACCAGGTGCTCGCGCTGCCCGAGGGCACGAGCGTGCTGTTGCTTGCGCCGATCGTGCAGGACCGCAAGGGCGAGCACACAGAGGTCCTCGAGCACCTGCGCAGCCAGGGGTTCGTGCGGGCCCGCATCGACGGCACGCTCTACGAGCTCGACGAGCGCCCGGCGCTCGACCCGCGCAAGCGTCACTCGATCGAGGCCGTGATCGACCGGCTCAAGGTGCGTCCCGACGCGGGGCAGCGGCTCGCCGAATCGTTCGAAACCGCGCTCACGCTCGCGCAGGGTTCCGCGCGGCTCGCCTTCCACGACGATCCCGCGCGCGAGCCGCTGCTGTTCTCGAATCGCTTCGCCTGCACGATCTGCGGCTACAGTCTCACGGAACTCGAGCCGCGGCTCTTTTCGTTCAACAACCCGAACGGCGCCTGCGGCACCTGCGGCGGACTCGGCTTGCAGGAGTTCTTCGATCCGGCGCGCGTCGTCGTGAACCCGAGCCTGTCGCTGGCCGGCGGTGCGATCCGCGGCTGGGACCGTCGCAACGCCTACTACTTCCAGCTGATCCAGTCGCTCGCGCGCCACTTCCGCTTCGACATCGAGGCGCCGTGGCAGGAATTGCCCGAGGCCGTGCGCCACGCGCTGCTGTGGGGCAGTGGCGAGGAGAAGATCGCGTTCCGCTACTTCGACGCGAAGGGCGCACAGACACGGCGCACGCACGCATGGGAAGGCATCCTGCCGAACCTCGAGCGGCGCTACCGCGAGACCGAGTCGGCCACCGTGCGCGAGGAGCTCGCGAAGTACCGTGGCACGCGGCCCTGCGTCGATTGCGGCGGCAGCCGGCTCAACCAGGCCGCGCGCAACGTGTTCGTCGCGGGGCGTGCGTTGCCTTCGATTGCCGCGCTCTCGATCGCGGAAGCGCGCACGTTCTTCGGCAACCTCGAGATCGAGGGCTGGCGCGGCGAAATCGCCGCGCGGCTCGTGCGCGAAGTCGCCGACCGGCTCACGTTCCTCAGCGACGTCGGCCTCGATTACCTCTCGCTCGACCGCAGCGCGGAGACGCTCTCGGGCGGCGAGGCGCAGCGCATCCGGCTCGCGAGCCAGATCGGCTCCGGCCTGGTCGGCGTGATGTACATCCTCGACGAGCCGTCGATCGGGCTGCACCAGCGCGACAACCAGCGGCTGCTCGACACGCTCGTGCGTTTGCGCGACCTCGGCAACACCGTGCTCGTCGTCGAGCACGACGAAGAGGCGATCCGGCAGGCGGACTACGTCGTGGACCTCGGACCGGGCGCGGGATCGCACGGCGGGCTCATCGTCGCCCAGGGCACGCCCGATGCCGTGGCCGCCAATGCCGACTCGCTGACCGGCGCGTACCTGAGCGGTCGCCGCTGCATCGCGGTGCCAAGACAGCGGCGGGTCGAACAGCCCGGCAAGGCGATCCGGATCGTCGGCGCAACCGGCAACAACCTGCGCGGCGTCGCCGCGTCGTTCCCGCTCGGCCTGATGACCTGCGTGACCGGCGTCTCGGGCTCGGGCAAGTCGACGCTCGTGATCGACACGCTGTACCGGCACGCGGCGGGCGCCATGCAGGAGTCGGCCGGCGAGCCCGCGCCGTGCAACGGCGTCGAAGGGCTCGACCAGATCGACCGCGTGATCGACATCGACCAGTCGCCGATCGGTCGCACTCCGCGCTCGAACCCGGCGACGTACACTGGGATCTTCGGCCCGGTCCGCGAGCTGTTCGCCGAGGTGCCCGAAGCGCGTGCGCGCGGGTACGACCCGGGCCGCTTCAGCTTCAACGTTCGTGGCGGGCGGTGCGAGGCTTGCGAAGGCGACGGCGTGATCCGCGTGGAAATGCATTTCCTGCCGGACGCATACGTCACGTGCGACGCCTGCCGCGGCATGCGCTACAACCGCGAGACGCTCGAGATCCGCTACAAGGGCCGCAACGTCCATGAAGTGCTGGAGATGACGATCGAGGACGCGGCTGTGTTCTTCCGCAGCGTGCCGGCACTGCAGGGCAAGCTGCAGACGCTGCTCGACGTCGGGCTCTCGTACGTGCGGCTCGGGCAGAACGCGACGACGCTCTCGGGCGGCGAGGCCCAGCGCATCAAGCTCGCGCGCGAGCTCGCCAAACGCGCGACCGGCCGTACGCTGTACATCCTCGACGAACCGACCACGGGCCTGCACTTCCACGACATCGAGCAGTTGCTCGGCGTGCTGCAGCGACTGCGCGACGACGGCAACACGATCGTCGTGATCGAGCACAACCTCGACGTGATCAAGACGGCCGACTGGATCGTCGACATGGGACCGGAGGGCGGCGCAGGCGGCGGCATGGTGGTCGTCGAAGGAACGCCCGAGACGGTCGCGACGTTCGAGAGATCGCACACCGGGCAGTACCTGGCGCGCGTGCTTGCCAGGTAGTGGCTAGTGGCTAGTGGCTCGTGGCTCGTGGCTCGTGGCTAGCAAGATAAAGCGGCCGGCGATGCCGGCCTTTCTGTTTCCTACTGACCACTAGCCACTAGACAC
>DASUYI010000199.1:0-4356 GCA_036377475.1 Steroidobacteraceae bacterium
CCGGCGCTGGCGCTCGTGCTCGTACTCGACCACCGCGACCGTTACGTGCACCTCGTCGCCGACGGCCTCCGGGCTCGAGGCGATCGAATACAGGCGTGGCGCGAGCGGGCGCAGCGCCTGCACGAAGGACTTCGCGTCCCATTGCCCGCGGTGTCGCTGCAGCACGTCGACGACCTGCAGGTCCTTCAGCGTGCGCCGCAGGTCCTGTTCGTGGCCCGGCTGCAGCACGGCGGCGAGGGCCGGATCCCGAGAGCGGTCGGCCTGCTGCACGAGGAACGGTCGCGTCAGTCGCGTGAGCTCCCGGCTCGCCGTGAGCCACGCGCGCAACGACTTCGCCTGGCCGT
Source organism: Steroidobacteraceae bacterium (assembly GCA_036377475.1). Lineage (GTDB taxonomy): Bacteria > Pseudomonadota > Gammaproteobacteria > Steroidobacterales > Steroidobacteraceae > RPQJ01. The sequence goes on from DASUYI010000199.1 coordinate 345, forward strand.
CGATCTCGACGTCCTGCGCACCGTCGAGGCGCAGCGCGTCGAGCACGTCGGCGACGACGGGCGCCGGGTTCTCGTGCCACACGCCGAGCGCGTCGCCGGGCGTGTAGGTCAACCCGGACCCCTCGAGCGCGAGTTCGACGTGGCGCACGTCCTTGGTCGCGTCGCGCGCGGTGATGCGCTGGTTCGCGAGCACTTCCGCCGCGAACGGTTGCTCGCGCGAGTACAGCGGTGCGGCCGGCGCGGCGCGCAGCCGCGTGACGGTCGCGACCTGGGGCACCGCCCCGAGGTTGTCGCGCGCCGTGGTCACGACGCGATCGAGCCACGGCGTCGCGAGCGTGTCGTAGTCGACGTCGCAATCGACGCGGTCGAGCAGGCGCTTCGCGCCGAGGACCGCGAGCCGCTCGTCGACCTGCTTGCCGGTCTCGCAGAACTTCGGATAGCTCGAGTCGCCGAGCGCCAGCACCGAGTACGACAACTGCTCGAGCTTCGGCGCGCGCCGCGACGCGAGGAACTCGAGGAAGCCGCGGGCGTCGTCGGGCGGGTCGCCGTCGCCTTGTGTGCTCACGACGACGACGAGCAGCCGCTCCTTGGGCAGGTCCTTGAGCGGATAGTTGACCGACGAGTACACGCGTGCGGCGATCCCGGCAGCTTCGGCGGCGCGGCCGAGGCGCTCGGCGATGCGCTTGCCGTTGCCCGTCTGCGAACCGTAGACGATGGTCAGGCGCGCGGCGGCTTCGGGGCGAGCCGCCGGCATCGGCGCGGTCGCGGGCAGGCCGCCACGGTTCGCGGCCCGCTCGTGCGCGACGCCCGCGGCAAAGCCGGCCAGCCACTGCAGCGTCGACGGCTCGAGGCCCTCGACGACGCGCAGCAGCAACTCGGACCGCTCGGGGTCCAGGGGACCCAGCGGGAAGGCTGCGACAGTGGTGGCACTCATGGACGTCCTCGCCTGCGCGTTCGGTGCAGGGAGGCATCGTAGGGACGGGGACCCGTTCCCCGGAAAGGCCGGGTGGTTATCGGCTCATAACGCGCCCCGCCCAAGCGGCGGCGGCGAGTCCGCCCGAGATTTTTCGGGGCGGGCCGTCCGCGACAGGGACGTCGCGGCCGGAGCCCCCATGGACGGGTTTACGGCGTCCCGCCGCGGAAAATGTCGGGCGGGATCGACGCCGCGTCTACTAGAGCACGCCCACGACGTTGAAGAACGCGCCCTGGTGGTCGTAGCTCAGGTCGGTCAGGTCGTCCGAAAAGTCGGTGAAGTTGTAGCCGACGCCGAGCTTGAGGTGCTGGCCCATCGACCGGTAAACGCCCACCAGCGCACCGCTTCGGCGCTGCTCGACGTCGGGCAGGTCCAGCACCCGCGCCTCGGTCACGGCTTCCCAGTCGCCCAGGAACCGCCAGTCGGCGCGCAGGACGAGCAGGTGCGCCGAATTGTCGAAGAACTGCGGGTCCTCCCGGTCGAGGCTCACCTGCCCGAGGCGGTAGGCGTACTTGCCGCCGATCGACCAGTTCGCGGTGAGCTCGTAGGTGAGGTCCAGCGCCGCGATGTGGCTCTTCTGCACGAACTCGGCCGGCGTGTTCGCCTGCAGCACCTGGTCCGTGGTCGGCACGTTGTAGAAGTACGTGTACTTCGCCAGCGCGTTCAGCCGGTCGTTGTCGACCGGGCGATAGGCATAGCCGAGCACGCCCTCGGTGTAGCCGCCGTCGTAGAAGTTGCCGTCCGAGCTCTCGCTCGTCGAGTGGTTGAACTTGCCGACGATGCGCCAGTCCGGCGTGAGCTGGTACTTGAACGTGTTCCGGAACAGCCAGGTGGTCCGTTCGCTGGTCGTCGCGTCGGGTTGCTCGGTGTCGTCGAGCCGATACTCCACCGCACTCGACAGCTGCACCTTCTCCAGGCCGTAGCCGACGCGAAGGCCGCCGGCCTTGCGGTCGGTCTCGGCGCCCGTGAGCGAGTCCGTGAGCGTGCCCACGTCGGCATTGGCGCTCAACGTCCACCGCTCGTTCGCCGACAGGTTGACGCCCGTGGCGTGCGTCAGGCCGGTCAGCGACTCGGTGTCCTGGTAGCGCTCCTCCACGTACACGCTGGCGCTGTCGGAGAGCCGCGACTTCACGCCCGAGACGAGGTTGCCGCGGCGTGCCTGCAAGCCGTTGTCGGTGCGCTCGTTCTCGAGCGCGTAGTTCAGGTACAGGTTGGTGCGTTCGGTGTACAGGAAATTGCTGCCGACGCGCGCACCCGGCCCGAGGTCGCCGGCGGAGAGTTCGGCGTCGACCTTGAAGCGCTCGGTGATGCGATAGGAACCGCCCGCACCGACCCGTCCGTTGTCCTCGCGGTCGCCCGAGGAGGCCAGGGTCTCCTGGACGAAGCCATAGGCGCGCCAGACGGTGCTCGGGTCGTACGTGACCTCGACCACCGCGTCCGTGCGCTCGCCCTGCTCCTGCGTCAGCGGGACGACGCTCGATCGGTCCTCGCGCAGGTCGTTGCGGACACCGGTGCTCACCTTCCAGAGGTCCGTGACCTGGTAGCCCACGTCGAGTTCGAGGGCCGAGGTCTCCAGGCCGCGGTCCTGGGACATGCGGTCGCCTTTCGCCGCAATGCTCAGGTGCTCGGTGACCGGCATCGTGAAGCTGCCGCCGAAGAACTGCGTGTCCTTGAGGGTCGACTGGCCCGGGGCGGAATAGCCCGCGTCGAGGCTCTGCGCATAGAGATTCAGCCGTTCGCGGCGACCGGCGAAGAAGTCGCCCAAGCCCACGTTCACGTCGGCGCGGTAGGCACCGGCATCGGCGTCGACGAACGAGCCCGGGTCCTCGCCCAGGAACTCGTAGCCGCCGTCGCCGGACTGCATCGCGCCGGAGACCAGCCCTTCGCTCTTGCCCGCCTGCAGCTTGAGCCACGAGTCCGAGGTCATCCGCAGGGTCAGGTCCCCCGCGTTCAGGCTGCTGTCGGTGTCGCCCTCGTCGCTGGTGCTGGCCGTCAGGCCGAGTTTCACGTGGTCGTTGAACCAGTAGTGACCCTGGCCGCCGACCGCGACCGCGTCGAGTTCGTCGAAGCCCGGCGTGTACTCGTAGCGGACGACCAGGTACGCCTCGTCGCCGCTCACGCCGCTGCTGCGCACGAGCAGGTTGTCGCTCGCGGTCGACGACAGCGGATCGGTGAGCAGCACGCGACCCTGCAGGTAGTCGATGTCGTAATCCATGCCCGGCCGGAGATTGACCACGCCGTTGACGATCCCCGAGATCTTGTCGCGCAGTTCGATGCGCACCCGCTCGGAGCCTCCCAGCACGTCCTGGTGATGCAGGTAGTAGAGCGAGCCGCCGGTGCCGCGGAATTCCTCGAAGCTGGCCAGCGTACCCGGCTCGGCCGCAAACCCGTCGAGCGCCACGCGTCGCTCGCCGAAGCCGGTCGTGTCGTCCGACGCATAGTGCGCGTTGGCGCCGTACAGGCCGCGGTCGACGTGCGCGAGCTCGTTGCCGACGTAGCCGACCTTGAAGTTGCCCCACATCCCGTAATTCTGGCCGTTGCTCGCCTTGACGTAGAACTTGCCGAGGGTCGGGGCCATTTCCTCGACCACACCGTCGTCGCCGAACGTCGGGTAATGGTTGTCCGGGTCAATGCGCCGGAACAGTGAGACCGGGGACTTGTCGAGGAAGTTGCTGAACAGGTCCTCGATCGGCGCCTCGCGCGTGTCCGCACTCGCCGTGATCTTCCAGTCGTCCCGGAGCTTGCCGTTCAGGTAGAACGCGAGCCGGCCGTTCGCGGGCGAGTCGAAGTCGCTCGGGGCGTTCTTGCCCTGCAGCGCCTCGGCAGGACCGTTGGTGCGGGTCTCGGCGAGCGTCAGGTCGGCCATGCCGACGTAGAACCAGTCGGTGCGCTTGAACTCGAGGTCGCGCAGGTAGAGGTTGCCGTTGCCGCCCTCGTCGAGCACGGCGACCTCGACCGTGTGCGCGCCGGTCGGCAGGATCTCCTCCGCCGCGAAGTTGCCCCGCGCATCGACGGGCACCGCGCGGCCGGCCACCCAGA
>DASUYI010000200.1:0-3206 GCA_036377475.1 Steroidobacteraceae bacterium
CCTCTTACCAGCCGATAGAACACTATCCGCTGGACACACCGTCCGCCAGGTCACTATTCACCGGTCACTGCTCGTCAGTGCTCGCTGATCACTTTCTCTTGCGAGAACGTGGTCTCGCGGGTCAGGAACGTGTAATCGCCCTCGATCGCCATCAGGGCGATCAGCACGAGCAGGCAGAGCGGCGGCACGAGGATCACGAGCTTGAGCGCGAGCCGCTCCCACTTCATGTGCATGAAGATCGCGATGATGAACCCGGCCTTCAGGAACATGAACAGCAGGATCAGCGACCAGCGCAGCATGCCCTGCAGGTGGAGGTAATCCACGAGGTACGAGAACGCGCTGAACACGAACAGCAGCAGCCAGATGAAGAGGTAGATCCTGATCGGATGCTGCGTCGTGGTTCCTTCGTGCGCTGCCATCGCCGTGCTCCTACCAGAGATAGAAAAACGCGAAGATGAAGACCCAGACCAGGTCGACGAAGTGCCAGTAGAGGCCTGCGATCTCCACGATCTCGTACTTGCCGCTGCGCTCGTAGTCGCCGCGCCAGACCTTCAAGGCCACGATCACGAGATAGATCACGCCCGCCGATACGTGCAGGCCGTGGAAACCGGTGATCATGAAGAACGACGACCCGAACTGTGCCGCGCCGAGCGGATTGCCCCAGGGCCGGATGCCTTCCTCGACGATCAGCTTCGTCCACTCGAACGCCTGCATGCCGACGAACGTCGTGCCGAAGGCGGCGGTGATCAGCATCAGCGACGCCGTCCGGCCGCGATTGCGGCGATAGCCGTAATTGACGGCCATCGCCATCGTCCCGCTGCTGCTGATCAGGATGAACGTCATGATCGCGATCAGGATCAGCGGGATCGGCTCGCCGCCCAGGCTCAGCGCGAAGACCTCGCTCGGGTTCGGCCAGGGCACGGTCGTCGACATCCGCACGTGCATGTACGACGTGAGGAAGCACGTGAAGATGAACGTGTCGCTCAGCAGGAAGATCCACATCATCGCCTTGCCCCACGGCACGGGGAAGGCCTGCTTGTCCGCCGCGAAATCGGTGACCACGCCGGGCAATCCCGCGGCGACGACGCCGGCCGGCTCGATGGGGCGGGTCATGACTTCGACCGCCATGGGCGCTTGCACGCTTTGTGTCATGTGATCACCAGCAGGCCGAGCAGGACGATCCAGACGGCCAGGAGGTAGTGCCAGTAGACGGTGCACAGTTCGACGCTCAGCCGGATCCCGCCGAGCGTCGTGCTGCCGCGTGACATCCTTGCGATCGCGCGACCCCAGACGAACAGTCCGCCCAGCAGGTGCAGGCCATGCAGGCCGGTCAGCACGTACAGAAACGCGTTCGCGGGATTGGCCGCGGCGTAATAGCCCGCGGCCTGCAGCTGCCGCCAGGCGAGCCACTGGCCCACGAGGAACGCGACGGCGAACGCCCCGCCCGCGAGCAGCCCCCTCGAAGCGAGGGCGAAGCGCTGCCGGCGCAACGACGAACTCGCGAACTGCATGCCGACGCTGCCGGCCGCGAGCAGCAACGTGTTGAACCAGAGGATCGGCGGCTCCGCGACCGGCCGCCAGTCGCGCAGGTCGACACCCTGCACGAGATGCGGGCTCATGCGGATCAGGTACGCGGTCATCAACAAGCCGAAGAACGACGTCACCACCGCGAGGAACACCCAGAGTCCGACCCGCGCCGAGGGGGGCTCCGCGCGCAGCCGGGCGCCGTCGCGACCGTCGAACGTGCCCTGGGCTTCCCACGGCCGGCTCGTGAGCCGGCGCGCGGCCATCCACCAGACCAGGATGCCGGCGAGCAGTGCGAACGTGGCGACGACGAGGTTCATCCGATGTTGCGTCCGTGCCCGATCGCGACGGCGGTGTGGTCGTCCGGCGGCCGGTTCTGCGGCACGAAATCGTCCTTGTTGCCGGGCGCGCCGTATTCGTAGGCCCACCGATAGACGACCGGCAGCTCGGGGCCCCAGTTGCCGTGCCGCGGCGGCGTCTCGGGCGTCTGCCACTCGAGCGTCGTAGCGCGCCACGGGTTCGGGCCCGCGGGCTTGCCGTGACGGAGCGACCAGATCAGGTTGAAGATGAAGACCAGCTGCGCGACCGCAACGACGATCGCAGCGATGCTGATCGCCGCGTTCATCGACTCCACCGAGTCAGGCACGAAATACGTGTCGCCGAGCGCGAAATATCGACGCGGCACGCCCAGGATGCCGAGGTAGTGCATCGGCAGGAAGATCGCGTACGTGCCGATCAGGGTCAGCCAGAAATGCAGCCGGCCGAGCGTCTCGTCCATCATCCGGCCGGTCATCTTCGGGTACCAGTGATAGATCGCGCCGCAGACGACCAGCACCGGCGACACCCCCATCACCATGTGGAAGTGCGCGACGACGAACAGCGTGTCCGAGAGCGGCACGTCCACCGTGACATTGCCGAGAAACAGGCCGGTCAGCCCGCCGTTGATGAACGTGAACACGAAGCCGATCGCGAACAGCATCGGCAGCGTCAGGTGCAGGTCGCCACGCCAGAGCGTGAGCACCCAGTTGTAGACCTTGATGGCCGTCGGGATCGCGATGATCAGCGTCGTCGTCGCGAAGAAGAACCCGAAATACGGGTTCATGCCGCTCACGTACATGTGGTGGGCCCAGACGACGAAGCTCAGGATGCCGATCGCGAGGATCGCCCAGACCATCATGCGATAGCCGAAGATGTGTCGCCGCGCGTGGGTGCTGATCAGGTCGGAGACGATGCCGAACGCCGGCAGCGCGACGATGTAGACCTCGGGGTGGCCGAAGAACCAGAACAGGTGCTGGAACAGCAGCGGGCTGCCGCCCTTGTGCACGGTCTGGTCGCCGAGCGACATGATCGCCGGCATGAAGAAGCTCGTACCGAGATGGTTGTCGAGCGCCATCATGATCGCGCTCACGAGCAGCGCCGGGAACGCAAGCAGCGCCAGGATGGTCGCCATGAAGATGCCCCAGACCGACAGGGGCATGCGCATCAGCGTCATGCCGCGACAGCGCGCCTGCAGCACGGTGACGACGTAGTTGAGGCCACCCATCGTGAAGCCCACGATGAAGATGATCAGCGAGACCAGCATCAGCGTGATGCCCCAGTCCGCGCCCGGCGTGCCCTCGAGAATCGCCTGCGGCGGATAGAGCGTCCAGCCGGCCCCGGTCGGCCCGCCCGGTACGAAGAAA
>DASUYI010000201.1:0-5434 GCA_036377475.1 Steroidobacteraceae bacterium
GGCGAAGGCGAAGGTGCGGGCGCGGAAGGCGAAGGTGGGGAAGGCGAAGGCGGCGCGGGCAACGCGCCCGGCGGCACGGGCGCCGGTGACCAGCAGGGTTCCGGTCAACAAGGCGGCGGCGGCGGCGTTGGTGGAGGAGGACCCAAGGGTGGTGGCGGCCCGGGCGGGATCCCGAGCGACATTCCCGACGGTCGTGACGACGACATCGTGGCGCGCCAGTTGCGCGAGGCCGCGATGAAGGAGACGGACCCGGAGTTGCGTGAACGGCTCTGGGACGAGTACCGCAAGTACAAGCAGGGTACGCAGTAGTGAATGCCATGCCCCCGATCGAACTCCGCTCCCCGTGGCGCACTCTCCACGCGGGCCTGCTCGTGGCGGCGTTTGCCGTCGCAGCCGCAGGCTGCGTGGTGCAGGACCAGCGACCGATACCGCCGGTCGTCGCGAAGAAGGCGACCACCGAAATTCCGCAGGACGAGTTGCTCGACGTGGGCGTGCACATCTTCGACGCGAACGTGCCCGAGGACGAGAAGGAGCAGGAGGCCAAGCGGATCTTCCCGGACGTGCGCAAGGCCGAGTCCCGTTACATGCCGGTGATGTTGCGCGACACGCTCGAGGGCACGGGTCACTGGGGCCAGGTGCGCGTGCTGCCGTCGGACAGCGCCAGCAGCGACGTCAACGTCGACGGGCGCATCCTCGAGTCGACCGGGCGTGAACTCCGGCTCGCGATCCGCGCGACCGACGCCACCGGGCGCGTCTGGCTCGACAAGGAATACGAGGGGCAGGCCGACGTGCGCGCGTACAAGGACGTCGCGGTGCGGCCGCGCGATCCGTTCGACAACGTCTATGCGACGATCGCCAACGACCTGCTCGCCGCGCGCGAACAGCTGTCCCGCGACGAGCGCGTGCAGGTCCACCAGGTCGCGCAACTGCGCTTCGCGGCGGACCTCGCGCCCTACGCGTTCAAGCCGTATCTCGATCGCGACAAGCGCCGGGGCACGTACACGCTCGTGCGCCTGCCGTCGCAGGACGACCCCGTCGTGGAACGCCTCGACCGCGTGCGCGAGCGCGACTATTCACTCGTCGATACGCTGAACGAGCATTACACGAACTTCAGCGAAAGCATGGACGACGCGTACGGCAACTGGCGCAAGTATTCGCACGAGGAACTCGAGGCCGAAGCCGACGCCAGGCGCAAGGCACTCACGCGGCAGGTGCTCGGCGCGGTGGCGGTGGTCGGAGGTATCATGGCCGGTAGCGAGGCCAACAGCAGCGCAGGCTCCGCCGCCTCGACGGCCGCGGTGCTCGGCGGCATCTACGCGTTCAAGAGCGGGCTCGACATGCGCGCGGAGATCAAGATGCACGGCGAGTCGCTCAAGCAGCTCGGCAGCTCGTTCCAGAACGAAGTGCAACCGATCGTCGTCGACATCGAAGGCCGCACGCTCGAGCTCAAGGGCTCGGCCGAGCAGCAGTACGCCGAATGGCGCCAGCTGCTGCGCGAACTGTATGAAAACGAAACGGGCCTGCCTGCGACGGCCGCGACGGAGGCAGCCACGCCTGCGCCCAAACGGCGCTGAGCCCGGCAGGAGATGGGATCGATGATGCTCGGGGCAGGGCAGGTCGTCGCTGCGCGCTACGAACTCGAGCGTCCGCTCGCGGCCGGTCCCGACGCGGCCACCTGGCTCGCCCGCGACCGTCGCGACGCCCGTGAGGCGGTGCTGCGTTTTCGTGAGCCACAGGACGACGCGGCAGACCTGACCTCGTTCGTGCGTCACCCGGCGCTGCTCGCGCCGATCGCGTCCGAACGGACGGACGACGGCCGGCCGTTCGACGTGTTCGAGTATCTCGCGGGTGGCGAAATCGGCCGCCTGCGGGGCCGCCCGTGGCCGCTGCTCGTGCGACGCCTGTTGCCCGTGGTCGAGGCACTCGCGCAGGTTCACGACGTCGGCTGGGTGCACGGCGACGTGAAAAGCGCCAACGTGCTGCTCGACGCCGACGGGCTGGCCCGCCTCGCGGACTTCGGCAGTGCCCGACGCATCGGCGAGTCGGCTGCCGCCGGCGCCTCGCCCTATTCGGTCAGCCCGGAGCGTCTCGACGGAGCCGCGGCCGCGCCAGCCGACGACATCTACGCGCTCGGCGCGCTGCTCTACGAACTCGTGAGCGGTCACCCGCCGTTCTATCCGGACCTGACGCCCGAACGCGTGCGAAACGAAGTGCCGGCGCCGCCCGGCGGCCGGCCGTCGCCGCCCGAAGCGCTGCGTGCGCTGGTCGCGCGCTGCCTCGCCAAGGCGCCGGCCGACCGGCCGGCGTCGATGCGCGAAGTGCACGCCGAGCTCGAGCGCTGCCTGACGCTGGAGACGCCGGTCGAACCCGTCGCGGGCGGCACGTCCGGCTTCACGCCACGGCCCCCGCCCGACGCGGTGCCGATCCGCGCACAGTGGCAGCGCTCGACGACGACGGCGCCGTCCGCGCACGAGTTGCGCCGCGAAGGATTCCGGCGCGGCCTGCTCGTGAGCGCCGCACTGCTCGCGCTCGCCGGCTTCGCGTTCACGTTCTTCGTGCTGCCGGACCTCGTCGCCTCGCGGACGCCGACTGCCGCGACCACGTCCGACGTCGCGCCGCAGGCGCCGGCCGCAGTCACGACGTCAACGCCTGAAGACCTCGCGAAGCTGGCCGAGCTCAAGCGCGAGGCCGATCAGAAGCGAGCGTCGCTGCCGGAGCGGCTGCGCAAGCTCGAGCAGCGGGACGTCGAGAGCTGGGGCGGCCCGACGCTCGCACAGGCACGGACGGCGCTCGCTGCCGGCGACGCCGCGATGGCGAGCCACGAATTCACGGAGGCCTCGAAGCAGTTCGACGCGGTCGCGTCGGCGCTCGACGGGCTCGAACGGCGCTTGCCCCAGGTGATCGACGAGCGGCTCGCGTCCGCACGGGCGGCCTTCGATGCCGGGCGCTCGAGCGACGCGCAGCAGAAGTTCTCGCTCGTGCTCGAGGTCGACCCGCAGAACGCGGCGGCGAAGGCGGGCGTCGCCCGGTCGAAAGTCCTCGACGCCGTGCTGCGTGAAACGGCCGCCGGCGTGCAGGCCGAGCAGGCGGGCGACGTCGCGGCGGCCCTCGCCGCCTATCGACGGGCGCTGCAACTCGACCCGGCGACCCCGACCGCGCGGTCGAACCTCGCGCGCCTGCAGGCGCGCGCGACCGGGGATGCGTATTCGGCGGCAGTGGCGCAGGCGCAATCGGCGCTCGCGCGCGGCGACTACCCGGCCGCGCAGGCGGCGTTCGAGCGCGCGGCACGAATCCGTCCGGGCACCCCCGAGGTGACCGAAGGCCTGCAGCAGATCCGTCGCGCGACCGAGACACGCGTGCTCGCATCGACGCTCGAGCGCGCCGGCGCGGCCGAACGCTCGGAGCAATGGTCGGAGGCCGTGAAGCTGCACCGCGAGGCCCTCAAGGCCGAGCCGACGCTCGCCGCCGCACAGCAGGGCGTCGAGCGCGCGGAGCCGCGGGCGATGCTCGATGCCGAGTTGCAGGCGTTCCTCGACAAGCCCGAGCGGGTCTACAGCCCGGCCGGCCGCGACATTGCACGCAACGTGCTCGATCGGGCCGGCCGCGTGCCGGGTCCGGGTCCGCGACTGCAGGAGCAGGTCGCGCGGTTGCAGCGGATGCTGCGCGACGCCGAGACGCCGATCCGGGTGGCACTGGCCTCGGACAACGCGACCGAAGTGCAGATCTACCGGATTGGTAAGCTTGGGTTCTTCGAACAGAAGGACCTCGAACTGATGCCGGGTCGCTACACGGTCGTCGGCACCCGGCAGGGCTATCGCGACGTGCGCAAGGAACTGAACCTCACGCCCGGCTCGGCGCCACCCACGCTGGTCGTCCGCTGCGAGGAGCGCATTTGAGCGCGACCGAACTGATCCTGCGCGATCCACTCGGTGAGCGCGCCCTGGCGGCGACGGATTTCCCCGTGAGTCTCGGCGGTCCGGGCCATACCGTCGTGCTGCCCGGCGCGGGCGACGACACGCTCGCATGGATCGCGCTGCACGACGGGCAGTTGTTCCTGCAGCCGGCCGAGCGACACGAAGCGCCGCGCGTCAACGGGGCACCGGTCACGCGGGCGACCTGGCTGCGCGAAGGCGACGTCGTCGACGTCGCACGCGGCCGGTTGCGGCTCGTGGCGCGGGACGGCGTGCGTCTGGTCGACGTCGAGGACGGCAGCGGTGGCAACCTGACCGTCCCGCCCGAGGCGCCGGTGATTCCGGTGGTCGCCGGCGGCGGCGACGACGCGGAGGAACGCATCGACCCCGTGGCGTTTCGTCGCAAAGCCGCGGAGCGGCCCGCGCGACGTCGCCTCGTGCCTACGCTGGCCGGCGCGCTCGTACTCGCGCTGCTCGGATTCGTCGCGTGGTTCTTCGCGACGGGCCGCGCCGTCACGATCGTCACGCAACCGGCCGAAGCGGAAGTCTCGGTGAGCGGTGGCCTGGCGCTCGAGGTCGGCAACAGCGTCTTCGCGCGTCCCGGCCGCTACGGCCTCGAGATCACGCAGCCGGGTTACGAAGTGCTGCGCACGCCGCTGGTCGTCGCCGACGCGGCAAACCAGCGCGCCACGTTCACGTTGCAGAAGCGGCCGGGTCGCATCGAGGTGCGCAGCGCCGTCGCGGGTCGCGCGAGCGTGAAGGGACGCGACCTCGGCGCGGTGCCCGGCGAGATCACGCTGCCGGCCGGACGCCACGAAGTCCTGATCACCGCGCCGCGTCACCAGGCCTACGTCGCCCCGATCGACGTCGTCGGCCTCGACCGCCGGCAGGTGCTCGAGGCGAAGCTCGTCCCCGCCTGGGCTCCCGTGACGGTGCTGACCGAACCGGCAGGCGCGCAGGTGCTCGTCGACGGGCAGGCGGGCGGATCGACGCCGGCGAAGCTCGAGCTCGATGCGGGCACGCACCGGATCGAATTGCGCCAGGCCGGGTTCAAGAACTGGGTGACGGACCTGCAAGTCGTCGCGAACGAGCCGCAGACCCTCGGCCCGGTCCGGCTCGGCCTGCCTGACGGCACGCTGGTCGTGCGCACGGAGCCCGCCGGCGCCAACGTCAGCGTCGGCGGGGCGTTTCGTGGTCGCGCGCCGCTGACGCTCGAGGTGCGGCCCGACGTGCCGCTGACGATCGTCGCGACCCGCGATGGCTACGAGCCCGCCACGAACCAGCTCACGGTCGCCTCGCGCGCACGGCGCGACGTGCGGCTTGCACTCGAGCCGATCCTCGGCGAGATCACGGTGCAGGCCGAGCCCGCGGGCGCGGACGTCCTCGTCGACGGCCGCACCGTGGGCAAGGCCGGGCAGGCGCTGAAGCTGCCGGCCGCGAAGCAGGAACTCGAAGTGCGGCTGGCCGGATACCGCGCGTATCGCACGGCGGTGACCCCGCGACCCGGGCTGCCGCAAGTCATC
>DASUYI010000202.1:0-2590 GCA_036377475.1 Steroidobacteraceae bacterium
TGTAGCGCCCGGAGCCGTCCTTGCCCGTCACCTTGAACGTCGATGCGAGCAGCCGGGTCGGGTCGGCGGCCGTCCAGGAGTTGTCCGTGAGCTGCTTGCCGACGGGATCGGGCCCGGCGAGCAGGTCGCGGCGCGCACGGGCCTGGGCCAGGACCGACACCGGCGGCTTCTTCCCCACGTCCTGTGCGAGGGTCTTGCCCATGAACGTGCCGCTGACGTGCCAGACGCCGGACTCGTCGGCCGGGCGCAGTTCGAGCTTGGTAGGTGTCTCGTCGTTGCTCGACATCACGTGCATCGCGTTGAGCAGCTCGCCCTCGGGCGTCATCCACTGCAGGTGCACCGAGTCCTGCGCGGTGACGGCGCCGTCGCCGGCCGGCACGATCATCGAGTTCGACAGCAGGCTGCGGAGGTCGCCTTCCTCGTCGGCTTCGAGCGTCCAGGTCGCCACGCCGACCGGCTGCTCACCGAGCTTGAGCGTCTGCACTTCGACGTACGCGGGTGCGGCCGGCGCGCCTTCGAGCTGCAGCGACCCGGCGAGCGTCCGCACGATCTCGGCGAAGGTCTTCGCGTAGCCGAGCTCCACGTGCGAGCAGTACACGCCGTAGGTGTGCATGTCCACGACGACCTGCTTGAGCCCGCCCAGCATCGGACCGCCGGCGGTCTGCGTGCGGTAGGCCCAATCCACGGCGATATACGGGTTCGCGCCGAACGCGCCCGCGTCGGTGCGTTCGATGGCCTTCAAGTCGATCTTGCCCTGCGCCTCGGCGAGGCGGTCGAAGGTGAGGCCGGACGTGCTGCGCAACATGCGCGCGAGGTCGAAGCCCTCGAGCAGCACCTCGCACGACACCGGCGTCTCCGCGCCGACATCGAGTTCCAGGTAGTACGCCCCATCCTCCAGCACGACCCGGTTGCGGAGCTTCGCGGGCACGCGGCCCGTCAGCGCGCCGTCCTTGCTCCGGAACGGCTTGGCCTCGATGAGCTTGCCTTCGCGCGCACGGGCTTCGGTGAGCCATGCGGGTTCGGCGTCGGCGGCGCGGCCGGGGAACGGCCACGCGACCGCGACCAGTGCGACCAGGGACAACGTGCAGCTCCGGAGTTTGCAGCGGTTCATCGTTCGACACCCACCTTGCGAGTCGTCCCCGGTCCGCGGGGATCACGTGCGGCCTGGCCACGATGCGCACTTCGCGCCCGCGTGCCGCCGCGGCGCGACGGTAGCACGGTGATACGCTTGCCCGGCCGTGCTCGAGTTCTCAGGATTGGAGGAACCTCTGGTTTACTGCCGCATGGGGCGCGTTACGCGCGCGACGGCACACCACGAGGCGCGAGCCGCAGCCCATCGTTTGACCTACGGGCAAGGCGAGTAACGAAGTGGTGTGCCCGCGACGAAAATCGCACACGGTGGCGTCCATGTGGGAGTAAATCAGAGGTATTACTCGGGGGAGGGTGCATGGGCGAGGCCGGAATCGAACCTGCGCTGCTGCTCGCGCGTCTCGACGCCGTCGGCGCGGCATTGCGCGACAGCGGTCACGCGCTGGCACTGATCGGCCTCGGCTCCGTCGGGCTCGATCGCGATCGCCTCGACCGCTACTCCGACCTCGACTTTTTCGCGATCGTCGAGCGCGGCCGGAAGGCTCGTTACATCGACAGCCTCGATTGGCTCGAGGCGGCGCACCCCGTGACGTGGCATTACCGGAACACGATCGACGGCCACAAGGCACTCATGGCCGACGGCGTCTTCTGCGAGTTCGCGGTGTTCGAACCGCAGGAACTCGCGCCGATCCCGTTCGCGCCCGGCCGCATCGTCTGGAAGCGCGACGACGTCGATCCCACGATCGCAGTGCCCCGCAAGCCGGTGCCGGACGACCGCCTGCCGGACGAGGAGTGGATCGTCGGTGAGGCGCTGGGCCTGCTGTTCGTCGGCATGCAGCGTTGGCATCGAGGCGAAAAGCTGTCCGCCGCGCGGTTGATCCAGGTGCACGCCGTCGACCGGTTGATCGAACTCGACGAACTGCGCGCACGGCAGAGCGGGGCGTCCCCGGCGGGCGGCGATCCGTTCAGTCGCGAGCGACGACTCGAGCGGCGGCGACCGGGTCTGGCGCAGGAACTCGCAGCGCTCGTGCCCGGCTACGATCGGACGCCCGAGGCCGTGCGCGCGATCGTCGCGGCCTTCGAGCGACGCGGCGCGCGACTGCATCGCGCGGTGCTGGAGCGGCTTTAGGGCCTGTCAACACTCATTGTCATGAGCTGCGACGATCCATGGCAGTCCAGCGCTAGGCGCGACGACCGCCGTGTACTCGACGTACACAAGTGGAGGAGCAACAACGCGCTGGACTGCCATGGATCGTCCCATCGAAGGATATTCAATCATTATCGGGTGCCTCTCCAATCGCCTGCTGCTGCGTTACAAAGCTTGCCAATATCGACATATTGGCTGCGCTTTGCGCCTGGAAAGGCACGCAGCTCATGACAATGAGTGTTAACAGGTCCTGGACCGCGGTTCCCGTCAGTTTTGCAGCGCCTCGTCGAGCGATGTCCGCAATATCTGTACCGCTTCCTCGACTTCGTCCGAGCTGACACAGAGCGGCGGCAT
>DASUYI010000203.1:0-6418 GCA_036377475.1 Steroidobacteraceae bacterium
TCGACCTGATCGGCAAGGACGCCATCGTCATCAAGGACGGCAAGCAGGTCACGGAATTCCGCGACGGTATCCTGCCTTGGGCCTATCAGCACAATGTCGCGCTCTGCTTCGACGAATATGATGCCGGCCGGCCGGACGTGATGTTCGTGATCCAGCGCGTGCTCGAGGCGAGCGGCAAGCTCACACTGCTCGACCAGAACCGCATCATCAGTCCGCACCCGTATTTCCGGCTGTTCGCGACGAGCAACACGATCGGGCTCGGCGACACCAGCGGTCTCTACCACGGCACGCAGCAGATCAACCAGGGCCAGATGGACCGCTGGTCGATCGTGACGACGCTCAACTACCTCGACCACGACGCGGAGGCCGCGATCGTGCTCGCCAAGGTGCCGGCCTACGATTCGACCGAGGGTCGACGGACGATCATGTCGATGGTCCGGGTCGCCGACCTGACCCGCAACGGCTTCATGAACGGCGACCTTTCGACGGTGATGAGCCCCCGCACCGTGATCGCGTGGGCGGAAAACGCGCAGATCTTCGGTGACCTCGGGCTCGCGTTCCGCGTGACGTTCCTGAACAAGTGCGACGAGCTGGAGCGACCGACCGTGGCCGAGTTCTACCAGCGGGCGTTCGGCGCGGAATTGCCCGAGACGATCACGCACGTGAAGGTCGTTTGAGCGTCCGGACACTGCACAAGCCTCCGGTCGACGCGGCGCTCGGGCGTGCGCAGCGTGCGGTCGCGCAGGCGACGCGGGCGCTCGCCGGGGCGAGGCACCTCGAAGTCACGTTCGGTCCGCCCCAACCGTCGACGGCGCAAGGCCCCGTGCGATTGCCGTCGTTCCGGCTGCCGCTGAAAGCAGGCGAGGCGGCGCGCGTGCGCGGGCACGGCGATCACGCCGCGTTGCGCCACGCCTACCACGACGCGGCGCTGCACGATCGATTCCGGCCGAGCGGCACGCGTGCGCGCGAAATTTTCGACACGCTCGAGGACGTGCGCTGCCAGTCGCTCGGGGCGCGCGCGCTGCCCGGCGTGGCCGCGAACCTCGCCGCCGTGCTCGAGGAGACGCTCGCTCGCAAGCCTGGCGTGGCGTCGCACGGAATGAAGCCGGCGCCGAGGGTGCAGGCCCTCGCACTGTTGCTGCGCGAGCACCTCACCGGGCTGCCGTCGCCCCCGGGGGCAACCGAGCTGATGCTCCAGTGGCGCAAGGATCTCGCGCGCCGGGCGGGCCCGCATTTTGCGGCACTGGCCGCCTGTGCCGACGACCAGCGTCGGTTCGCGTTCGAACTGCACGAACTCGTCCGGGACCTCGACCTCGGCCACGAACTCGGCGTGGCCGGCGAGCGGCAACGCGCGGCGCTCGCAAGACGGCTCGACACGGGCGCCGTGCCCGACGCCTCGTCCCGGCCGGCGACGGAAGGCTCGCTGGTCGAGCAGGCGGCGGTCCCACTCGAGCAGGATGCGCCCGATGTCGGCAGTGGACAGCAAGTCGGCTCGCGGTACCGGCAGGGCGACGAGACGGAACGGCAGGCCGAGCAGGAGCCGCGCGGGTCGCGCCTGCAGCGCGAGTCGATGCACGACGACTCGGACCACCCCAACCGTCATTACAAGGTGTTCACGCGCGCCCACGACGAGGTCGTCGATGCGCACGTGCTCTGCGCGGACCAAGAGCTCACGCGTCTGCGCGCCGACCTCGACCGGGAATCGCGAGCGCTGCAGCCGTCCGTGACGCGACTCGCCGTGCGGCTCGAACGGCTGCTGCTGGCGCGCCAGACGCGGCGGTGGCAGTTCGACCTCGAGGAGGGCGCGCTCGATGCAGCCCGGCTGGCACGCGTGGTCACGGACCCGCTCGCGCCGCTCGCGTTCCGCGAGGAAACCGACGCCGATTTCAAGGACACGGTCGTGAGCCTGCTGCTCGACAACTCCGGTTCGATGCGAGGCCGGCCGATCATGGTTGCCGCGCTCTGCGCCGACGTGCTCGCGCGCACGCTCGAGCGGTGCGCCGTCAAGGTCGAGATTCTCGGCTTCACGACGGGCGAGTGGAGCGGTGGGCGCTCGCGCGAGGACTGGCTGGCGGCCGGGCGGCCCGCGGGGCCGGGGAGGCTGAGCGACGTTCGCTACATCGTCTACAAGCCGGCGGAGGTGCCGTACCGGCGCGCGCGCCGCAACCTCGGGGCCATGCTGCGCGAGGACCTGCTCAAGGACAACATCGACGGCGAGGCGCTGCTCTGGGCGCACGAGCGGCTGTTGCGGCGGCCGGAGCAGCGTCGGATCCTGATGGTCATTTCCGACGGCGTGCCGCTCGACGAGGCGACGTTGTCGGCCAATCCGGGCGGTTACCTCGAGCATCACCTGCGCAACGTCGTGAAGTGGATCGAGACCCGCTCCGGCGTCGAACTGGTCGCCATCGGGATCGGCCACGACGTGACCGACTTCTACGAGCGGGCCGCCGCGATCCCCACCGTGGATGAACTCGGCAACGCTATGATCGAGCAACTGGCCGACCTGTTCGCCGAAGACCCGAGGCAACGGCGGGCTCGCGGCGCGGGTTGGAGGGGACGGCCGGCTCGCAGGAGACACCCATGAAGTCAGACGACGGCGACATTCACCGCGGTTCGTGCCTGTGCGGCGAGACCGTGTTCGAGGTGCAGGGCCCGCTGCCCGACGTCGTGACGTGCCACTGCACGCAATGCCGCAAGCAGACCGGACACTACTGGGCGTCGACCAGCGCGGACATGCAGGATTTCCGGCTGCTTGCGGATGCGCACGTGCGCTGGTACCGGTCGTCGGGGACCGCACGCCGCGCGTTCTGCGCGAAATGCGGCTCGACGCTGTTCTGGCAGGGCGACGCCACACCCGAACAGATTGCGATCGCCGCGGGTGTGCTGGACGGCCCGACGGGGCTGCGGACCGAGGGCCACATCTTCTGTGCCGACAAGGGCGACTACTACGAGCTCCCGCCGGACGGCTACCGGCGGGCACAACGGGACTGACAGGCGCGGGACGACCCGCAGAACCTCGAGACGGAGCCGATCACGGTGCGAAACAAGATCGACCTGCGCAAACTGCCGCCGCTCAATGCGCTGAAGGGGTTCGAGGCCACGACGCGCCGCGAGAGCGTGCGCGAGGCGGCCGACGAGCTGTGTCTGACGCATCCGGCGGTGAGCTACCAGATCCAGGTGCTCGAGCAGGACCTCGGCGTGTCGCTGTTCTCCCGGAGCGGACGGTCGCTCGTGCCGACCGAGGAAGGACGCATGCTGTATCGGCACGTGCGCCAGGCGCTCGAGGTCCTGATCGAGGGATCGGAAGCGGTGCGCCGGACCCGGGCGGGAACGCCGCTGCGGGTGCAGACGTACGTGACTGCCTCGATCCGCTGGCTCGCGCGACGGCTGCCTGAGTTCGTCGCGCGTCATCCGGACGTGCGCGTGCAGCTGAGCACCTGTGCGTTCGAGTGGGATTTCGACGAATCGAGTTCCGACGTCGGCTTGGTTTACTGCGCGGAGCCACCCGGCCCCGCCTATCACTGGACGCCGCTGTTCGACTACGTGCTCACGCCGGTCTGCAGTGCGGCGCTCGCATCGCACCTCGGCTCGCAGCCAGACCCGGCGGACCTGTTGCGGCTGCCGCTGATCCAGATCTACAGCGAGCAGCACAACTGGGACGTCTGGTTCGAGGCGGCGGGGCAGGAGTATTCGGCGCAGCCCTCGATCGTCGTCGACACGCTCGCCGTCGCGCTGGAGATCGCGCTCGAGGGTCGCGGCGTCGCGCTCGCGAACGGTCCCTTCGTGAACGACGACCTGGCGGCGGGACGGCTCGTGCGGCCGGTGCAGCACCAGGTGACGTGCCCCGGCGCGTGGGGCGTCATCTGCCGTACCGACGCACTGGAGAACGCACGCGTGCGCACGTTCGTCGACTGGCTCGTCGCACAGAAGTAGCGACCGGCCCGCGTCGACCCCACGAGTGCAGCCAATCCCAGGACACGACGCCGGTGGCGCGGCCTCGAAGGTGGCCGCCCGACCGATCGGCCTCGTCGTGATGCTGTCGCTCGCATTGATGATCAATTACATCGATCGCGGCAGCATTGCCACGGCCGCGCCACTGCTGGTCGACGAGCTGGCACTCACGCCGGGCGAAATGGGCTGGGTGCTCGCGGTGTTCTATTGGGCGTACGCGCCGATGCAGCCGGTCATGGGCTGGTTCGCCGATCGCATCGGGCCCGCCATCGTGCTCGCCGGGGGCCTCGCGCTCTGGAGCGTGGCGACTGCCGCCACGGGTCTTGCGTTCGGGTTGGCGTCGCTGATCGTGTTGCGGCTCCTGATGGGGGTCGGCGAGGCCGCGTTCTACCCGAGCGCGTTGAGCCTGCTGGCGCGCAACGTGCCGCCCACGCAGCGTGCCCGCGCGACGGCGACGATGCAGTTCGGCGCGGTGCTCGGGCCGGCGCTGGGCACCCTCGTCGGCGGCGTGATCATGCAGACCCACGGCTGGCGTGCGATGTTCCTCGTCATGGGCTTGCTGTCGCTCACCTGGCTCGCGTTCTGGCGGCGACGATTGCGAGCGGACCGACTGCGCCCCGGGTCGCATCGAGCGTCCGGTGTCGCACCGACCGAGCAGCCGAGCACCGGTGATCCACCGTACTGGCTGATCCTGCGCCAGCGCGCGCTCTGGGGCGGCATGCTCGGCACCTTCTGCTCGAACTACGCCTTCTATTTCGTCTTTTCGTGGCTGCCCCTGTACCTCTTCACCGAGCGCGGCCTCTCGATCACGACCATGACGCTCGCCACGACCGCGTTCTACGTCGCCGATGCGACCAGCATCCTGCTGGCCGGCTACCTGCTCGACACCTGGATCAAGCGCGGGGCCAGCTTCAATCGGGCGTACAAGACCGCGCTGGTGCTGAGCGCGGGCGGCGTGGGTCTGTGCCTGCTCGGCAGCACGATGGCGACGGGCGTGGTCGCGGCGTTCGCCTTGCTGCTGTTGACGGGCGTGATGGACGGCTTCAACAGTCCGTCGAACCCGTCCGTGACGCAGACGTTCGCCGGTCCGCTCGCCACCGGTCGCTGGATGGGCCTGCAGAACGCCGTCGGCAACGTCGCGGGCATGACCGCACCGGTCGTCACCGGATACCTCGTGCAGCAGAGCGGGCACTACACTTCATCGATGATCGTCGCCGGCTGTGTCGCGCTCGGCGGGGTGATCGCGTGGCTGGTCGTGGTGCCGGAGGTCCGGCCGATCGACTGGAGCGCGGAGCTCGTCCGTCCCGGACGTGACGCGCGACACGGTTGACGCGACGGGGCAGGCAAATGCAGCTCGGGAAGGTCGTCCACGAACCGGCGCGGGACGTCGAGGTCATCCACGAGACCGACGTGCTCGTGGTCGGCAGCGGCCCGGGCGGTCTCGCAGCGGCGCTCGCGTGCGCCCGCGCCGGCGTGGCGACGACCCTGGTCGAACGCTACGGCTGCTTCGGCGGCAACATCACGCAAGTCGGCGTCGAGGGGTTCGCCTGGTATCGCCACGAGAAGACGATCGACAGCGAGGGCATCGGCATCGAGTTCGAGCAGCGCGCGAGGGCCATGGGCGCGGCGATGCCGGAACCGCAGTCGATGAGCCACGCGCTCGACGCGGAACTGTTCAAGCACGTCGCCGATGTGCTGGTGCAGGAAGCCGGCATCACGCCGATGCTGCATCGGACGTGCGTGGCTCCGATCGTGCGTGACGGCGCGATCGTGGGCGTGATCACCGAGAGCAAGGCCGGACGCGAAGCGATCCTCGCGCGGCGCGTCGTCGATGCGAGCGGGGACGCCGACGTCGCCGCCCGGGCCGGCGCGGCCGTACGCAAGACGGCGCCGGAAGAGATGATGTCGGTGTCGGTCATGTTCTCGATGGCCGGCGTGAACAAGCGGCGTTTTCTCGACGCGGTCAAGGCCGACCCGCAGACCTACCACGACTGGAAGGGCGGCGGTGAATGGCACATCGAGACGAGCGGCAAGGAAGACGCGCTGTTCTCGCCGTTCCTGCGCAAACCCTTCAAGCAGGCGGTTGCGGCCGGTGTCATCCCGGCGTCGCTCGCGACTATCGCCGGGACCTGGGGCGCGGTCAGCGACCAGGGCGACCTGACCTACCTGAACCTGGTCCACCTGGCCGCCGACGGCACCGATCCCGACGACCTCACGCACGCCGAGATGGAAGGCCGGCGCCAGGCCGTGCACGCCGTCAACGCCTTGCGCCACTTCATGCCGGGCTGCGAACAGGCGAAACTTCGCAACTTCGGCATGACCCTCGGCGTGCGCGACACGCGCAAGATCGACGCGCTTTACAACCTGACGGCGCACGACGTGCGCGAACAAGGCCGCTTCGACGACTCGATCGGCATCTTCCCGGAATTCATTGACGGTTATGGTCTGTTGATCCTGCCCACCACCG
>DASUYI010000204.1:0-11678 GCA_036377475.1 Steroidobacteraceae bacterium
GGCCGAGCCGTCCTGTCCGACTGCGCCGCCGGCGACGACGCCGGTCGACCACGTGTCCAGATCGCCGGCCGTGACCTCCGCCCGCAGCTCCGGTGTGGTGCTCGCGTCGTGGGTCTTGATCTTGACGAGGCCCGCCAGCGCATTGGCGCCGTAGCGCGTGCCCTGCGGGCCGCGCAGCACCTCCACCTGCTGCGCGTCGAACAAGGTCGCGGGCATGCCCACGCCGCTCAAGTCGATCTCGTCGACCAGGAAGCCGACCGACGGGTTGGGCGCGCCCTGGTACTGCTCGAGTTCGCCGATGCCGCGCATCTGGAAAAAACGCGGCCGCGAGCTGCCGCCCGACCAGTTCAGGTTCGGCACGAGCCCGAGCACGTCCTCGAAGTGTTGCAGTCCCGCCGCCGCGAGCGTCTCGTCGGACAGCACGGTCGTGCTGCCGGCGATCTCGGTGGTCGTCTGCCGTCGCAGCGACGCGGTCACGACGATCTCCTCGAGTTCGCCGGCGTCGGCCGTCGGCGCCTCCGCCGCGATCGAGGTCGTGTGGCCGCCGGCCGTGCCTGCGACGAGCAGCGCCCGCAGGACGAACGTCAGGGCCTGGCGGGGGTGCGGTTTGGACTCGGTACGAGACGTGCGTGCGCGAGGCGACATCACCTGCTCCCTACGCCGGTACTAACCGGATCAGGTTCGACGGGTTCGTCGATGAGCAGGCCGTCGCGCGGCTGCGGTCGACATCTCAGGCCGAGTCAGGCCACCCCAAGGAGACGCGGAGTATAGCGGAGGACACGGTGCGCCGCCCGCGTGTTGACGCAGGACCCGGATCCGGCACTAATGCGAACCTTCAACGTTTCCTGGACGTACCGGATGACCCAGCAGCGCAAGTGCCGCCTGTACCTGGTGGATGCCTTCACCCGCACTCGTTTCTGCGGCAATCCCGCGGCCGTCGTGCTCGACGCCGAAGTGCTCGACGAGCGGGCGATGCGCCGCATCGGGCGCGAACTCGGCGGCATCGAGACCGCGTTCGTCTTCCCCTCGGATTCCCCCGACTACGACGTCGAGATCCGCTTCTTCTCGCCGCGCCGCGAGGTCGGCTTCGTCGGTCATGCCACCGTCGCAGCCCACTACGTCCGTGCGATGGTCGACGGCGTGCCGCGCGGCAAGGTCCGCCAGAAATCCCAGGCCGGCATCGTCGAAGTCGAAATCAGCGGGGAAGCGCCGGACCTGCGCGTCTCGATCGACCAGACACCCGCGACGTTCGGTCCGGTCGTGCCCGAGGAGCGGCTCGCGCCCGTGCTCGATGCACTCGGCATCAGCTCCTCGAGCCTGCACCCCGCGTGCCCCGTGCAGGTGTTGAGCAAGGCCAATTCGCGCCTGCTGATCGGCCTGCAGTCGCCGGACTCGCTCGCGTCGCTGCAACCCAGGATGGACCGGCTCGTGCACCTGACGCCACACGTCGGTGCCGACGGCTTTTTCGTGTTCGCGATCACGCCGGGCTCGGCCCCGATGACGACCGAGTCGCGCATGTTCGCGCCCGTGCTCGGCGTGCCCGAGGACCCCGTCAGCGGCAATGCGCACGGCATGCTCGGCGTCTATCTGCTGCATCACGGGCTGCTGCCGCCCGTCGACGGCAAGGCCTCGTTCGTCGGACGCCAGGGCGCCTACGTGGATCGTCCCGGCCAGGTCGAGGTCACCGTGTCCTCGAGCGGCAAGCGTGCGACGGGCGTACGGGTCACGGGCGACGCCGTGATCGTGTACGAGGCAGCGCTGCCGGTCTGACGCCGGCGACGGGCGTGCGGCCGCGCCGCAGCGTCAGTTCCCGACGCACATAATCGGGCACGTCGTCCACGTGGTGCGACGCGATCACGAGCGTCGCGCCTTCGTCCCGGACCGCCGTGTCGAGCCGGGCCCGGAGGCGAGCGCGAGCCTCCGCATCGAGCCCGTCGAACGGCTCGTCGAGCAGGTAGAGCCGGCGACGGCGCACGAATGCCCGCGCCACCAGCACCAGGCGCAGTTGCCCGTACGAAAGCTCGCGCGCGCATCGATCCGCGAGTTCGCGCAACCCCCAGCGTGCGAGCTCGCGGGTCACGCGGCGCGACTCCGACGCCGTGGCGAAGTCGTTCAAGCCGATGCTGTCGTGGAGGCCCGACGCGACGATGTCGCGCACGGTACAACCGGTGGCGGCGTACCGCGCCTGCAGCTCGGGCGACACCAGGCCCACGCGGCGTTTCCAGTCCTCGACCGCCGCCCAGCGACGTTCGAGCGTCGCGCCGTGGCCCGGCCAGAGATCGCCGTAGAGGACCGTCACCAGCGTCGACTTGCCCGACCCGTTCGCACCGCGCACGTACCAGTGCTCGCCCTCGACGAGCGTCCAGTCGAACGTACCGATCACGGGACGCCTCTCCCGATAGACGGCGGCATGCTCGAGGCGGAACAGCACCCTGCGACCGCGTCGCGGGCGTGCCTGGCCGTGCGACGCCACGTCTCGGCTGACTGACGGTGCGCCGCCCGATCGCGCGGCGCGCCCCGGCGCGATCGGCACGGCCTGCTCGAGTCGTCCGTGCGCCATCGTCGCAAGGCGCGTTGCATCGACCTCGCGCGCATCGGCGCGCCGATGGCTGGTCAGCACCCACGCCGCGTGCGCCGGCAAGGCTCGTCGCAACGCGCGCAGGAACGCTCGCCGCCCGCTCGCATCGAGACCGTTCAGGGCTTCGTCGAGCAGCAGCACGTCCGGCCGGCGCACGAGCGCGCGCGCGAGCAGCGCACGGCGGCGCTGGCCATACGAGAGCGTCAGCAGTCGACGAGTGGCCACTCCCCGCAGCCCGACGCGCTCGAGCATTGCGTCGATGCGCCTGCGCTGCGATGCCGTGGCCGGTTGCAGCGGAAAATCGGAGTCGTCGAAGCCGGTCAGCACCACCTGCGCCACCGTCAGCGTCGAATCGTGACGCTCGTACCGATCCTGCTTCTCGGGCCCCAGGTAAGCGATGCGGTCGAATGCATCGAGCGGCTGCGCGTCTACCCGCCCGTCCGCGAACAGATAGCGCCTCGATTCGCGTCCCGTCGGGGTCGGCCACACGTCGCCTCGCAGCAGCTTGAGCAGCACCGTCTTGCCGGCACCGTTCGGCCCGAGCAGCAGCCAGCGCTCGCCCCGCCGCAACAGCAACGACACGTCGCGCAGCGCCCAGTGGCGACCGAGCCGGACACTGCAGCCCCGCAACTCGACCGACGCGAGTGCCCGCGAGCGGTTGGGCGGGTGCATCAGGGCCCGAGCCAGGTCCACCGCTCGCCGTCGCGGCCGATGCGTCCTTCCTCGTCGAGCTTCTGCAGGTGTGCCAGCAGCGAATGTCGCGCAAGCCCGTGCAGGGACACGGGCGTGTCGTCGTAGACCTCGGCCACCAGAGCCTCGACCGTCGCGCGCCCCGCCTGCCGCAACGCGTCGATCACCCTGGCCTCGCGCCTGAGTCGATGCGCGATCACGCGCTCGACCTCGCCGAGCGCGTCGGGCATGACGGCACCGTGCCCGGGCACGAGCGCCGTCAGTGGCAACGTTCGCAGGCGGCGCAGCGACTCGAGGTACAGGCGCATCGATCCGTCGGGCGGCAGGATCACCACCGTGGACCCATTCATCAGGTGATCGCCGGTGAACAGCCACCCGTCCGGCTCGAGCAGGAAGCAGACGTGGTTCGACGCGTGCCCGGGCGTGTGCAGCGCCCGCAGGGTCGCGCCGGGCACTTCGAACACGTCGCCGTCCTCGATCGTCGCGTCCGGCGCGTACGTCGGGTCCTGGTAGTCGTCCCCGGGCGGCGGTCGACCGCGCACCGGCGCGCCGGTGCGACGCGCGAGTGCCGCGGCGCCGGGCGAGTGGTCGGCGTGGGAGTGCGTGCAGAGGATCTGCGCGATGGCTCCATCGGTCGCGAGCAAGATCCGCTCCAGGTGGCTCGCGTCGTCGGGCCCCGGATCGATCACGAGGTGCGAAGCGCCGGTGCCGAGCACGTAGGTGTTGGTGCCGGGACCGGTCAGGGCGCCCGGGTTGGGCGCGACGATGCGCTGCAGGTTCGGCGCGAGCCGCGTCGCAGCCCCGGTACGCGCCGCGGCATGAAAGTCCACGGTCACGTCAGTCCTGCGCCGGCAGCTTGAACGCGAGGCCGCCCTTCACGACCACCGCCACGTCCTGCAGCCGCGCGATGTCGGCCAGCGGATCGCCCTCGACCGCGATCAGGTCGCCGTAGCGTCCCGGTTGCAGGCTGCCGACGTCCCGCTCCCGGCCCATGTGACGCGCAGCCACCGACGTCGCCGACTGGATCGCCTCCATCGGACTCATGCCACGCTGCACCATGATCGGGAATTGTCGTGCATTGAGCCCGTGCGGAAACACCGCCGCGTCGGTGCCGAAGACGATGTCGACGCCCGCCGCGTGCGCCTTCGTGAAACCCTGGCGTTGCGCTTCGGTCGTCTCGAGGTTCTTGCGCAGGAATTCCTCGGGCCAGCCCTGCTCGCGCCCTTCGGTGTCGATGTAGTCGCCGTTGTACACGTCCATCGACAGGGCCACGCCATGCTTGCGCGCGAGCGCGATCGCCTCGTCGTCGATCAACGAGGCGTGCTCGATCGTGTCGGCGCCCGCCAGGATCGCCTCCTTGATCGAACGGGCACCGTGCGCATGGGCCGCGACTTTCCTTCCCGCGGCGTGCGCAACCTTCGTGACCGCGGCAAGCTCCTCCGGCGTCATTTCCGGCTCGCCCGGCACACCGCCGTAGGCGAGCACCGCGCCTGAGGCGATGACCTTGAGCACGTCCGCACCGCCGTCGACCGCTGCCTGTGCCTTGCGCGCGAACGCCTCGGGCCCGCGCGCGACGCCCTGCCGCACGATGGCCGGAATGCTGGATTCGGCGCGGCCGGGAATCACGAGGTCGCCGCCGCCGCCGGGCACCGTCAGGTAGAAGCCGGACACCTGCATGCGCGGACCCTCGGCCCGACCCGCATCGATCTCATCGCGCAGGGCCTTGTCGGCCCAGCCGATGTAGGTGCCGACGTCGCGCGCGCTCGTGAAGCCCGCGAGCAGCGTGACACGTGCGTTCTCCCGCCCGAGCGCGACCTGCTGCTCGAGCGTGCGGCGGTAATAGACGCTCAGGTCGGCGGTCGAGCCCGGGCTGTCGGCCAGGTGCGTGTGCATGTCGATCAACCCCGGCAGGCACGTGTAGCGCGACAACTCGAGCACCGGAAGACCACTGGGGATCCGCTCGCCGGCTTCGATCGCGGCGATGCGACCCGCGCGGATCACGACGGTGACGTCCTGGCGTACGCGGTCCGTGACGCCGTCGATCAGTCGACCGCAGCGGATCGCGACGTTGCCGGAGTCGGGCGCGTGTGGCTCACCTGCCGGCACGGCCGCCACGCCCGCTGCGGGCACCGCCGGGATCTGCGCCGAAAGTGCGAGGGCGAGAGCGCACGCGGCGCGGGTCGAATGCGACTTCATGACAGGAGCGGTGGTCTCGTTTGACTTTGGACAGGTCGGAGTCTTTCATTGCCGCCACCTGCCTGCAATCGAGAGGCCCGGATGAGTTCCACGCCGGATCCGGTCGGGACGCTGGACGTCGCGCTGAATCACGCCGTCAAGCTCCTGGAGGAGTCCCCCGTGCTCGCGGACGAGCAGGCAGAGGAAATCCTGAAGGCCGCGCCGCGCCATCCGCTCGCGTTGCTGGTCAAGGCGGCGGCGCGACGCAAGCTCGCGGACCTGCCCGCAGCGCTCGAGATCCTGCGTCCGCTGGCGCGTGAGCAGCCCGGCTGGGCACCGGCCCAGTACGAACTCGGCGTGACGCTCGGTGAAGCCGGGCTCGGCGACGAAGCCGTGGACGCGCTGTATCGCGCAGTCCAGCTCAAGCCGGACATCGGCGACGCCTGGCGGCTGCTCGGCGATCACCTGACCGCGATGGGCGACACGGCGCGCGCGGACGCGGCCTATGCGAATCACATCAAGACCTCGACGCGCGACCCGCGGCTGCTCGCGCCCGCCATCGCGCTCTGCGAGAACCGCATCGCCGTGGCCGAGGCGTTGCTGCGGGAGCATCTGAAGAAGAGCCCGACGGACGTCGCCGCGATCCGCATGCTCGCGGAGGTCGCCGCGCGGCTCGGCCGCCTCGCCGATGCCGAGAGCCTGCTCGAGCGTTGCCTCGAACTGGCGCCGGGTTTCAACGCGGCACGGCACAACTACGCCATCGTGCTTCACCGTCGCAACAAGGCGATCGAGGCGCTCGACCAGACCGAGCGACTGCTCCAGGTGGACGATCGCAACGCGGGCCTGCGCAGCCTCAAGGCGGCGATCCTCGCGCGGCTGGGATCGGTCGACGAAGCCATCGAGCTTTACGACAAGGTGCTCGCCGACTACCCGCGCCAGGCCAAGGTCTGGATGAGCTACGGCCACTCCCTGAAGACTGCGGGACGCCAGCCGGACAGCATCGGCGCGTATCGCAGGAGCATCGAGCTGTCGCCACAGCTCGGCGAGGCATACTGGAGCCTCGCGAACCTGAAGACCTTCCGCTTCACGCCCGAAGACGTCGCGGCGATGCGCGCGCAACTGCAGCGAGAGGACCTGTCCCCCGAGGACCGCTGGCACTTCCACTTCGCGCTCGGCAAGGCGCTCGAGGACGCGCGCGAATACGAGGATTCGTTCCGGCAGTATGCCGAGGGAAACCGGCACCGACGCAGCGTGCTGCGTTACGAGGCCGACGACACGACGCGACTCGTCCAACGCAGCAAGGCGCTCTACACGGCGGAGTTCTTCGAGACACGCCGGGGCTTCGGCACACCGGCACCCGACCCGATTTTCGTGGTCGGATTGCCCCGCTCCGGCTCGACGCTGGTCGAGCAGATCCTTTCGAGCCACTCCGCCGTCGAAGGGACGATGGAACTGCCGGACGTCGTCGGGATCGTGTCGCAGCTGAGCGGTCGCAAGAGGTGGTCGGATGCGTCCGCCTATCCCGAAGTGCTCGCGTCGATGAGCGCCGACGAGTTGCGCGCACTCGGCGAGCGCTACCTGCAGCAGACCCGGGTCCAGCGCAAGACCGCGGCGCCGTATTTCATCGACAAGCTGCCCAACAATTGGGCGCACGTCGGACTGATCCACCTGATGCTGCCGAACGCACGCATCGTCGATGCACGCCGCCACCCGCTGAGCTGCTGCTTCTCCGGCTTCAAGCAGCACTTCGCGCGCGGCCAGGCGTTCACGTACAGCCTCGAGGACGTCGGCCGCTACTATCGCGACTACGTCGATCTCATGGCGCACTTCGACCGCGTGCTGCCCGGTCGCGTGCACCGCGTGATCTACGAGCGGATGGTCGAGGACACCGAAGCGGAGGTTCGACGGCTGCTCGAATACTGCGCGTTGCGGTTCGAGGAGAACTGCCTGCGCTTCTACGAGAACGATCGCGCCGTCCGGACCGCGAGCTCGGAACAGGTCCGGCAACCGATCTACCGCCAGGCGGTCGACCAGTGGCGTCATTACGACAGGTGGCTGGATCCCCTCCGCGCGGCGCTGGGTCCTGTCGTGGACAGCTACCCCGACGCACCTGCCCTTTGATCGGCTCGCCCCCTCACGTACACTCGCCAAAAGAATCCTACCTACAGGGGTTTCGCCATGCCGCAATCGCGTCGTTTGAAGCAGACCCAGGCGTCGATTCTGCGTCGGGGACTGCCCGTCGCCTCGGGCCTGATCGCCGCTGTCCCCGTGGCCTATGCGCAACAGTCGACTACGGCCGGCGGCCTCGAGGAAATCATCGTCACCGCGCAGAAGCGCGAGGAAAGCCTGCAGAACGTGCCGCTGAGCATCCAGGCGATCGACAGCACGAAGCTCGAGCAACTGCAGGTCAAGGAATTCACGGACTACGTGAAATACATGCCGAGCGTGTCCTACACCTCGCTCGGCCCCGGCTTCAGCCTGCCCTACTTCCGCGGCGTCGCGAGCGGCGAGAACAACAACCACTCGGGCCCGCAGCCGAGTGTGGGCATGTACCTCGACGAGCAGCCGATCACGACGATCCAGGGCGCGCTCGACATCCACATGTACGACATCGCGCGCGTCGAGGCGCTCGCCGGGCCGCAGGGCACGCTGTACGGCGCAAGCTCACAGGCCGGCACGATCCGCATCATCACGAACAAGCCCGACCCGAGCGCTTTTGCATCCGGCTACGGACTCGAGGTCAATTCCGTCGAGCACGGCGGCATGGGCTACGTCGCCGAAGGGTTCGTGAACCTGCCGATCAGCAACTCGGCAGCGGTGCGGCTCGTCGGCTGGGCGCGCCACGACGCCGGCTACATCGACAACGTCGCAGCCGAGCGCGTCTACCAGAGCACCGGCGCCTGCATCAGCAACCGCAAGAACCCGCCGGCGGGCTGTGTTTCCACGCAGGAACACCCCGAGGACGACTTCAACGACGTCGACACGTACGGCGCGCGCGCCGCATTGAAGATCGACCTCAACGACAACTGGTCCGTGACGCCGCAGGTCATGGGCCAGAAGCAGGAAGCCAAAGGCGCCTTCTGGTTCGACGCGGGTCTCGACGAACTCGAGATCGCGCACTTTTACCCGGACACGAGCGAGGACAAGTTCGTCCAGGGCGCGCTCACGGTGGAAGGCCGGATCGGCAACTTCGACCTGGTCTACGCCGGCGCCTACCTCAAGCGCGAAGACGAGGTCGACGCCGACTACTCCGATTACACGTTCTGGTACGACGAGTGCTGCAGCTACGTGGGCCTTTACTGGGGCGACAGCGTGGGCGACCCGCTGCCCGACCCGTCGCAGTACATCGACGGCAGCGACGCGTACAAGCGCTGGAGCCACGAGCTGCGCATCTCGTCGCCGCGCGAGGCGCGCGTGCGCTTCGTCGGCGGCCTGTTCTACCAGGACCAGGAACACGAGATCTTCCAGAACTATCAGGTCACCGGCCTGGGCGGTTACCTCTCCGACGGCGAGTTCTTCTCGATCGTGGACCCGAACTGGCCCAACACGCTCTGGCTCACCAACCAGCTGCGCAAGGACGAGGACAAGGCGGTGTTCGGCGAGCTCTCGTTCGACTTCACCGAGCAGCTGACTGCGACCGTCGGTGCGCGCTACTTCGAAACCGAGAATTCCATTCGCGGCTTCTTCGGGTTCATGAGCGAGAACTACAGCTCGAACTACGGCGTCGCCAAGTGCGAGGGCGTCCCGCAGCCTGCGAATCCCTACAAGGGATCGCCCTGCGAGAACATCAACGACAGCATCGACGACAGCGGTAGCGTCTTCAAGGGCAACCTGACCTACCGCTTCACCGACGACAAGCTCATGTATGCCACGTACTCGGAAGGCTTCCGTCCGGGCGGCATCAATCGCAACAACACGGTCGAACCGTACAAGCCCGACTACCTGTACAACTACGAGATCGGCTGGAAGACCACCTGGCTCGACAACACGCTGCGGTTCAACGGCGCGATCTTCCACGAGAAATGGGACGACATTCAGTACTCGTTCCTGCCGCCGGGCGGGTCGGGTCTCACCGTGATCCGCAACGCGGGCGGCGCCGAGATCGACGGCATCGAGGCCGACCTCACGTGGGCCGCACCGTTCGAAGGCCTGACGGTCTCGGGTGGTTTCTCGTGGCTCGACGCGAAGATGACCGACGATTACGTCCCCGGTCGTGACGACGACCCGCCCAACCTCACCCCCGAGGCCTTCGAGGGCGACAGACTGCCGGTCACGCCGGAGTTCAAGGCCAACCTGACGGCGCGCTTCCAGTTCGACCTGGGCGGGCGCAGCAGCTTTGCGCAGGCGGGGGCCGTGTACAACAGCGACACGTACTCCGACCTCACGCGGTTCGATCGCGAAACGGTCGGCAAGAATCCGTCGTACACGCTGGTCGACCTGTCGACGGGCATGAACTTCGGCTCGCTCGCAGTCGAGCTTTACGTGAACAACGTGTTCGACGAGATCGGTCAAAATTCGGCGTTCGTCGGTTGTGCGACCGACACCTGCGGACCACAGCCGTACTACGCGCCGGCACAGCCACGCACGATCGGACTCAAGATCTCGCAGGAGTTCTGAGCCGCGACGCGCACTTGAACGGGGCGGGCCAGCGATGGCCCGCCCTTTTTACGCGCAGGACTGTAGTCGTCGTCTGACTCCGTAGCCCGCGCACGATCGTGCATCCTTTGCGCCTGCAACTGCCGCGCCGCGCCGGAACCAGCGGCGTATGCCACGACGCGCCAAGGGAGGGTCATGACCGGCAGGAACGTCATCGCGTCCATGATCGCGCGCGTCAAACCCTGGGCGCTTGCGTTCGCGATCCTCGGCGTCACGACGTTCGTCAACTTCTCGCTGCAGACCTGGACGGCCGCTCGCGCGCCGTTCCTGCCGTACTTTCCCGCGCTGGTCCTGATTGGCCTCTACGCGGGCCTCTGGCCCGCCGTGATGTCCCTGGCCCTGTCGCTGCCCATCGTCGCCTACTTCTGGGTCCCGCCGGTCGGCTGGACCGTGGGACTGCAATCCGACCTCGCCGCGCTGGTGTTCTTCGGTGTCGCCGCTTCGGTGGTCGTCGCCGTGGCGGTGCGCGCCCGCTCGCTCATCGCGGTCCACGCACAGGCCCGCGCAGCGCAGGAAGCGGTGCGGGAGAGCGAGGAGCGGCTGTTGCTCGCGCTCGAGGGTGCGCAGATCGGCATGTGGTCGACCGACCTGGGCACCGGCGCCACGCGCAGTTCCGAGATCAATCTCCGGTTGTTCGGGTTGCCCGCCGGCTCCGGCGACGTGCCGAGCGAGGGCCTGCTGGAACTGATCGACACCGGGGATCGCGACCGAGTCGTGTCCGGCTTCCACGCGGCGATGGAGCAGCGCGTGCCGTATGCCATCGAGTACCGCATCCGGCGACCCGACGGCGCGCGGCGCTGGATCTATTCGCGCGGCCGGTTCCACCAGAATCTCGACCGGTCGCTGCCACGCGTCGTCGGCATCAGCATGGACGTGACCGAGCGCAAAGAGGCGGAGCAGGCGCGTGCCGAGGCGGAGGCGGAGCTGCGGCGGACCAAGGAAGAGTTCGAGAACATCTTCAAGCTGGCGCCGGTCGGCATCGTGGTCGCCCGGGACCGGGAGTGCAAGGTGGTCACCGGCAATGCCTACGTCGAGCAGATGTACGGCGTGCTGCCGGGCACCAACGTCTCGGCGACCGCGCCACCCGACGTGCGGCTCGAGTACCAGGTGCGCGGCCAGGGCCGGCCGCTCACGGCCGACGAGATGCCGATGCAGCGTGCGGCAAGCACCGGCGAGTCGACGTTCGACGCGCTGATCGAGCTTACGACGAGCGACGGCCGCCGCACGGAGTTCGTGGCGAGCGCGGTGCCGCTGCTCGACGAGCGCGGCGAACCGCGTGGTGCGGTCGGCACGCTGCAGGACGTTTCGGCGCTGCGCCGCATCGAAGCCGCACTGCAGGTGAGCCAGGAGCGCTTCCGCGTGGCGCAGGAATCCTCGCTCGTCGCGTTCACCATCCTCAAGGCGGTGCGGGACGCGGCCGGCCACATCGTCGACTTCGAGTGGGAGTACGCGAACAGGGCCGCGGCTCACCTCCTCAAGCGGCCGGTCGAGCGGCTGATCGGCGCGCGGTTGCTGGCGGAACTGCCGGGGAACCGCTCGGACAGCCCGTTGTTCGACACGTACGTCGAGGTGGTGGAAA
>DASUYI010000205.1:0-3439 GCA_036377475.1 Steroidobacteraceae bacterium
AGCACCACTTCGATGCGATCGCTGCGTCCTTG
This sequence comes from Steroidobacteraceae bacterium, assembly GCA_036377475.1. Lineage (GTDB taxonomy): Bacteria > Pseudomonadota > Gammaproteobacteria > Steroidobacterales > Steroidobacteraceae > RPQJ01. Next base: position 33 of record DASUYI010000205.1, read on the forward strand.
CCGTCTGTCGATTCTGCTTGCCCTCGCCTGCGCGGCCCTGCCGGCCGCCGCCGCCGGGCTCGCCGAAACGGAGCGCCGCATCGTCGCGGCCGTCGAGGCGCGCCTCGACGCGTTCGAACCGCTGCTCGCCGAGACCGTCGACGTGCCGAGCGCGACCGAGAACGCGGCCGGCGTGCGCGCCGTCGGTGAGATCTACGCACGCGAATACCGCGGCCTGGGTTTCGAGACGCAGTGGGTCGACCTGCCCACCGGAATGCAACGCGGCGGTCACTTCGTCGCGCGGCACGCGGGGCGCAGCGGAGCGCCCCGGCTGCTGTTGATCGGTCACCTCGACACGGTGCTGCAGGGCGAGCCGTATCGACGCGAGGCCAACCGCGGACTCGGCAGCGGCACGGCGGACATGAAGGGGGGCAACCTGATCGCGCTCGAGGCGGTGCGCGCCCTCGCCGCCGCCCGCGTGCTGCACGACATCGACGTCACCGTCGTCTACACCGGGGACGAGGAGGATCCCGTCCCGCCGCTTGCCGTCGCGCGCGAAGCGCTGTTGCAGGCCGCGCGCGACGCCGACGTCGCACTCGGGTTCGAAGGTGCGGCCGCGGGCAAAGGCGTGATCGGCCGCCGCGGCATCGGCTCGTGGCGGTTGACGGTCACCGGCATCCAGGGCCATTCGTCGGGCGTGTTCGGTGAACGCGGCTACGGCGCGATCTTCGAGGCCGCGCGGATCCTGGAGCGGTTCCGCACGGACCTGCGCGAGGCCAACCTCACGTACAACCCGTCGGTGATCGTGGGCGGCACCGACGTGACGTACGCCTCCCCGGACAAGCGTGGCACGGCGCTCGGCAAGACCAACGTGATCCCGCGCGAGGTGCAGGTCGAAGGCGACATTCGCTTCCTCGGAGCGGCGCAACTCGCAGCGGCCGAACGCAGGATGCGCGAGATCGTCGCCGCGAACCTGCCCGGGACGAAGGCCACGCTCGAGATCGTCGACGAGTATCCGTCGATGGCGCCGAACCCCGGCAGCGAGCGCGTGCTCGGCGTCTTCGACGCCGTCAGCCGCGACCTGGGCGCCGGGCCGATCGTCGCGCAGCCGCCGATGGAACGCGGTGCGGGCGACATCGCGTTCGTCTGCGAGGACGGACGCCTCGCCTGTCTCGACGGTCTGGGCGCGTTGGGCGACAACGATCACGCGCCCGGCGAATTCGTCGAGCTCGATACCCTGCCGCTGCAAGTGAAGCGCGCGGCGCTGCTGATGTATCGGCTGACGCGTTGATGCGGGGACGTCGCCGCAACGGTTTCGATCACGCGCGAGCACGGATGCCCGCGAGGTGCGCATGGACACGCAATGGTGGATGCTGGGATTCGCCCTGGTCGTGACCGGCCTGACCGTCTCGGCGCTGGTGCGCCCGAACGCCCTCGTGCGGGGCAACGCGGTCTGGTCGGCCTGCAGCTGGTTCGCCGGCGAGTTCGCGCCGTGGCTCGGCGCCGCGGCCGTGGTCGTGCTGGTGCTCGTCGCGACGACCACCGACGCGCTGGCCGGCGAGCGCGGGCGCCTCGCGGCGCTGCTGATCCTGGCGTCGGCGTGCGGGTTAGTCGTGGTGGCGGGTCGCGTGCGACGGACACGCAACGTGCTCGAATCCGCGCTGCAGGACGCACTCGGTCCCGCATACCTGCGCGACGTACCCCCGGCGCGCATGCCCGCCATCATCGACGAGGTCCCGCGACGGCAATACCTGCGCCCGGTGCCGCGACGCTCGGCCGCCGTCGAACTGATCGCCGACGTGGCGTACCCGGGCGGCCACGAGCGCAACGTGCTCGACGTCTACCGACCGTCGGTCGGCTGCCGCGAAGCGCCCGTGCTGCTGCAGATCCACGGCGGCGGATGGACCCGGGGTCACAAGCGCCAGCAGGCGCTGCCGCTCGTGCATCACCTCGCGTCCCTCGGCTGGGTGGTCGTCACCCCGAATTACAGGCTCTGTCCCGGCACGCGCCTGCCGGGGCCGCTGATCGATTGCAAGGCCGCCATGGCGTGGATCCGGGGTCACGTCGGCGCCTACGGCGGCGACCCGTCGTTCATCGCCGTCACCGGTGGCGGCACGGGCGCACACCTCGCGACGTTGCTCGCGCTTTCGTTCGCGGAACCGGAGTTGCAGCCCGGATTCGAGCACGTGGATACCCGACCCGCCGCCTGCGTGCCGCTGCACGGCATCTACGATCTCGTCGATCGCCGGCACCGCCATCCCGGTCGCCCTGCGCGGCTGCGCTGGCTCGGCGAGAACGTCCTGTCCTGCCCGCTGGAACGCGATGCACTCGCGTGGGACCTGGCGTCGCCGCTCGCGCTGCTGCGATCCGACGCGCCGCCGTTCTTCGTGCTGCACGGCACGCACGACGCGTTGAGCCCCGTCGGCGAGGCCCGCGAGTTCGCGCGCGAATTGCACCGCGTGTCGAGCAATCCGGTCGTGTACGCGGAGCTCGAAGGCGCCCAGCACGGCTGGGACACGCTCTGCTCGCCCCGTGCGCTGCACACCGTGCGTGCCGTCACGCGATTCCTCGAATGGTGCGCGGCGCGTCACCGTGCTCAGGGGTCGCGGCTCGGCAATGCCGACCGCGCGCGTTCCTGAGTCGCGCATGCTGAAATCCACCGTGCACGCCGTGCAATCGCTGCTCGCGCAGCAACGCGTGCTCGCACTGGCCGTGCAGGCGGGCGGCACGCCGTACGCAGGACTGCTGCCGTTCGCACCGCTGCCCGATCGCTCGGGCGTGATCGTGCACGCCTCGCGCCTCGCGAGGCACGCCGAAGGCCTGGGCGCGGGGGCGCTCGTCGGCGTGCTGCTCCACGAAGGTGACGCACCGGACAAGGACCCGCTGCAATTGCAGCGCGTGACGTTCGAGTGCCGGGTGGAGCCGCTCGAGCGTGCGAGCGAGGCCTGGCACGACGCGCGTGCCCTTTACCTGGCGCGGTTCCCGCGCAGCGCGGTCACGTTCGGACTCGGCGACTTCACGCTGTACCGGCTCGCGTTCCAGTCGGGCCTGTACGTCGCCGGATTCGGACGCGCGATCGCCATCCCCGAACAGGACATCGCCCGATTGAACGAGGACGCATGACGAGGGACTGCCACGGATGGGCGGCAAGGCCTTCGCCGTCGCGCCGTGACGCGAGCAGCCGGCGCGGCTGCGCGCCTTCACCCGTTATGGCGGTCCCGACAAAAGGTAGAGCTGCCCGCCCTGGACCAGCTCGCCGTCATCCAGCTTGGAGTGATCCATGATGTCCGCGAGGTAATAACGCCGGCCCGCCTGGAACCACGGCGCCGGCTTGACGACCTGCGTGACGTCGATGATCCCGGACAGTTCCTCGGTCATACGGCCGTCGAGCGAGAAGAACGTGGGGTTCGCCCGGGCCACCTGCAAAG
>DASUYI010000206.1:0-4165 GCA_036377475.1 Steroidobacteraceae bacterium
CCTTCAATCGTCAACGCCACCACGACGACGACGAGAAACCTCGAAAGGAAACGCCGCACGCGGGTCGGGCCACTGATGTGAACGTCGCGTACGACCTCTTCTTCGGCAATGGTCTGTGCAATCTGCAGTGCCACCACTGCCGCTGCCAGCAGACCGACAGCTTCAATGATCTGTTGCGCGGCACTGTGATCCAGCGCGCCTGCAAAGGCCACCAAGCCGACCCTGGCGGCGATGACGATGAGCATGAGTGCGGCGGAGGCAAAGAGAACTGCCATGAGGCCGTGGATGATCGAAAACGCGCGCAGCAGGATTTTCATCGACTGATCGTGACACAGAAGCGAGGGGAGAGTGGATTGTGCGCCCGGACTCATTGCGGACGTTCGCAATCGACGCACGCGATGTCTGCTCGACGCCGGAGCGGACCTTTGTCAGCCGTGCGATGCAGCGATGAAAACCGCGAATTGAGCGTCGAAAGCACGCTTGAAAGCGGGCCGCGCTTCGCCGCGGGCGACATAGGCTGCGAGGTTCGGATATTCGTCCAGTACGCCCGATCCGCTCAATCTGCGCAGCACGTCCACCATCAGCAGGTCACCGGCGCTGAACTCGCCGTCGAGCCACTCGGACTCGCCAAGGCGACTGGAAAGTTCGCCTAGACGGTTACGGACGCGACCTTCAACGACGGGCAGGCGCTGCTCGTACCAGGTCTTGTCACGCTCCACGAGCATCGCCATTTCGCGATCGACGATTGGCGGCTCAATCGTGCTGAGCGCGGCGAACATCCATGTGATGGCGCGAGCCCGGGCATACGCATCGCCTGGCAGCAGGCCCGCATGGCGTTCCGCGATATGAAACACGATGGCCCCCGACTCGAACAGGGCGAGAGCGCCTTCTTCATAAGTCGGAATCTGCCCGAAAGGATGGAGTGCTCGATGCGCGGGTTCCTTCATCGCACTGAACGAAAGAAGGCGAACGTCGTAGGGCTGGCCCACTTCTTCAAGCGCCCAGCGAACGCGCATGTCACGCGCCAGCCCCTTGCCGCGATCGGGAGACCGTTCAAACGCGGTAATGGTGGGTGTCATTGGAAGGCTCCGGGTTGATTGTGATCTGCCAGGTCCGCGACGGAACGTCCGCTCAGGCGCATTGCAGCCAGGAGTCACGATCAGCCGCATTGTCGTCCCTTAGCCCCGCAGCCGGCGACCCTCCGGGTCGAACAGCGGTTGCAGGCGAACTGTCGCCGCGCACGGTTCGCCCAGGATGTCGATCTGGAACTGCTCACCGTCGCGCGCGAGCGCCGCCGGCACGTAGCCTGCGGCCAGGCTGCGTTCGACGCAGTGCCCGTACGCGCCCGACGTCACATACCCGACGGCCTGGCCGTCCTGCATGATCGACTCGTACCCCACGACGTCTGCGTCTCGCGCATCGACTTCCATCACGACGAACCGCCGCTTCGGCCCCGCCGAACGTTCCGCGATCGCGGACGCGCGTCCGACGAAGTCGACGTTCTTGCCGAAGTCGACGAACCGGTCGAGTCCGGTCTCGCCGGGCGTGTAGTCCGGGCGGAAATCCTTGTTGAACGAACCGTAGTTCTTCTCGAGCCGCAGCGACGACAGCGCGCGCCCGCCGAACGGCCGCAGGCCGTGCGCCTGCCCCGCCTCACGCAGGTCGTCGTAAAGCGAGGCAAAATAGTCGGGCGTGGTCCACACCTCGAAACCCAGTTCGCCGGTGAAGCCGGCGCGGGTCACGATCGACGGCGCGTAGCCGACCGCGGTCTCCGTCACGTCGAACAGCTTGAATGCCGTGGACGAGAGGTCGCGGCGCACGAGAGGCTGCAGCACGTCGCGCGCCCGTGGACCCGCGAGTGAAAAGCCGCAGAGGGTCGAGGCCGCGGAGCGCACGAAGACGTCCGCGGGCGGCTGTTGCGCCCAGAACCAGCGCAAGTGGAACTCTTCGGCGAAGCCGGAGCCCACGATGAAGTAGCGGTCCTCGGCGACACAGGCGATCGAGAGGTCGCCGACGATGCGCCCTGCCGGATTCAGCATCGGTGCAAGGCCGAGCCGTCCCGGCCGCGGGATGCGACACGCGAAGACGCGGTCGAGCCACGCGCGCGTGCCGCGGCCGCTGACCTCGTACTTGCCATAGTTCGTGGTCTCGTAGAGACCCGCGGCGCTGCGCACGGCCAGGCACTCCTCGCGTACGAGCGGGAACGCCTCCGAGCGGCGATAGGTCGGCGTCTCGGTCGGGTCGACGCCCGGCGGCGCGAACCAGAGCGCGTGCTCGAGCCCGAAGTTGGCGCCCATCACTGCGCCTTCGTCGCGCAGCCGGTCGTATATCGGCGACCGCCGCACCGGCCGCGCGGCCGGCAGTTCCTCGTTCGGGTACGCGAGCCGGAAGCGGCGGCCGTAGTTCTCGGGCACCTTGATCGAGGTGTACTTCGCCGTCGCGAAGTGGCCGAACCGCGCGACGTCCATCGAGAGGATGTCCTGGCCGGGGTCACCCTCGGCCATCCAGCGCGAGAGCACGAGCCCGATCCCGCCGCCCTGGCTGAACCCCGCCATCACGGCGCACGCGACCCAGAAATTGCGCAGGCCGCGCACGGGCCCCACGAGCGGGTTGCCGTCGGGCGCGAACGTGAACGGCCCGTTGATCGCCTTGCGGATGCCGACGCGGCCGAGCGCCGGAAAGTGCTCGAACCCGACCTCGAAGTACGGCGCGAGGCGCTCGAACTCGTCGGGCAGCAACTGCATCGAAAAGTCTTCGGGTGTCGCGACGGGCGCCCAGACCTTGCCGTGCGGCTCGTAGGTGCCGATCAGCACGCCGCCGCGCTCCTGTCGCAGGTAGATCTCGCCCGAGTAGTCGGTGGTGTTGACGATTTCGTTCGACCGCCCCGCGAGTTCCGGGATGTCCTCGGTCAGCAGGTAGTGATGCTCCATCGCGAGCACGGGCAGCTCGATGCCGACCATGCGCCCGACTTCCCGTGCCCACAGTCCCGCGCAGTTGACGACGTGCCCGGCGTGCACGGTGCCCTTGTCGGTGACGACGTCCCAGCTCCCGTCGGCGCGCGGCCGCAGTTCGACGACGCGCGTGAATCGCTCGACCGCCGCGCCGAGCTGGCGCGCAGCCTTGACGTACGCGTGCGTCGTGCCCGACGGGTCGCAGTGCCCGCCGTCCGCACGCCAGAGGGCGCCGATGAAGTGACGCGGGTCGATCAGCGGGTTGAGCTCGCACGCCTGGTCGAGCGAGATCATCTCGGTTTCCATACCGAGGTAGCGTGCACGCGAACAGATCAGCCGCAGGCTGTCGAGTTCGCCCGCGGTCGCTGCGAGCATGAGGCCGCCGTTCGGGTGCAGACCGCAGGACTGACCCGACCGCTCCTCGATCTCGCGGTACAGGTCGATCGTGTACTTCTGCAGGCGCGAGATGTTGGCCTCGCCGTTGAACGTGTGCATGCCGCCGGCGGCATGCCACGTCGAGCCGGAGGTGAGCTCGCTCTTCTCGAGCAGCAGCACGTCCGTCCAGCCGATCTTCGCGAGGTGGTAGAGGACGCTGGCGCCGACGACGCCGCCGCCGATCACGACGGCCTGGGCGGAAGCCTTCATTGGGTGGTGTCTCCCCGGGTCGGTCGATGTGACCATTGCCGCCGGGCCCTTGGCAAGCGCTCGAACGGGCTTGACGGGGCGCGTCCGCGCCGCCACCGTTCGACGCGCGGGGAGGACCAGGGCCTGTCAACACCCATTGTCATGAGCGGCGTGCCTTTGCAATCGCCTGCGGCCAGGCGCAAGGCGCAGCCGATATGTCGATATTGGCAGTTGGCGCAGTGGCTCAGGGCAGTCGCGGTGGCAGGCTTGCTGTGCGTGCCCGTACACGCGGCCGCGGCAAAGCCCGTCGTGGTCTCCTCGAAGCTCTCGAGCGAGTCGGCCATGATCGGCCAGATGATCCGGCTGCTGCTCGAGGCGAACGGCATCGAGACCGTCGACCGCACGACGCTCGGCGCGACACCGGTGGTGCGCCGGGCGCTGCTCGGGGGCGAGATCGACCTCTACGTCGAATACACGGGCAATGCCGGTTTCTTTTTCAACCGGCCCGCCGACGCCGCCTGGAAGGACCTGCGCCGCGGCTACGAGCTCGGCGCGCAACTCGACCTGCAACACCACCGGATCGTCTGGTT
>DASUYI010000207.1:0-5402 GCA_036377475.1 Steroidobacteraceae bacterium
AGGTCTCGTACAGCATGTCCTTCAAGAGTTCGAGCAGCACGCCCGCTTCGCTTGCGGTCAGCTCCGGCAGTTGCGGCTCCGTGTCGGCGCCGAACAGCACCTTCTTCACGACGGCGAAGGTCTCGTCGTCGATCTCGGCCAGTTCGCGCGCCTCGCCAACCTGCTCGAAGAGCCGCGCGCGGCCGGTCTCGCCGAGGTCCTGGCACACCGCCTGGGCGGTGCGCCGGCACATCGAGGGAAACGCATTGAAGAAGCCTGCCGTGTAGCAACCGAGCGCCTCCCGGAACAGCCGCTCGACGTCCTCGGGCAGGTAGGTGAAGTTGAATTTCTCCTTCGCACGTTCGAGCTCGACGAAGTTGCTGGCGAGTTCGACTCGGTTGGCGGCATACATCTTGACCGCGAACTTGAGGAAGATCGGTGCGCCGCAGGAGTCGCAGCGATAGACCACGCCCACGTGGTTGGGTCGGCTCGCGACCAGTTCCGGGAACTGCGGGATGGAGACCGCGGTGATGTGCGTGTAGACCTGGCAGTGCGGGCACATGACCGCAAGGCTGCGTTCCTGGTCGTGGTGCAGGCGCCCGTTCGAATCGACGTAGACGGACATGGCGTCAGCCTTGGGTGGTCCGAACGTTGTCGTCGTGCGAACGAGTGTACCCCAACGTTTCAATGCCCGCTTCGTTCGCAGGTCCTGCCTCGAGCCGGACGTCGAGTGAGCCCGGCGTGAGCGTCATCCAGACGTCGAACCGTGTCTTGTCGACGAGCGGGCGCCACGGGCCGTACACGCGACCGGGCTCGACCTCTCCCGCCCAGCGCTGGCCGGTCCGCGCCTGCGACCAGACGTCCTCGCCGACTTCTTCCGCGTCGGCGAGCGCGAAGCCCTCCGGCAGGCGCATCGTCTCGCCGGCGTCCGTGTCGATGGCCGCGGGCCGCTCGGCGCGCAGGTAACGCGCGCTCAGTCGTTCGAACCTGAAGCTCGCGGGAAGGCCGAGCTTCGTGGCCCGCTCCTTCCAGACCAGTGTGCGTGCGTCGAGGCGCCATTCGTCGCCACCGATCTCGTAGATCTGCATGCGACCGCTGGGGAACCGCGTCAACGTCACCCGGTAGGTCTTTGCGCCGGTGCGTTCGCAGTACACCTGTGCGACCTTGGCGTTCGCCGGGATGCGTTCGTAGGTCCGCAGGTGCATCACGGCCGGCCAGTGCGCATACGCCAGCGCGAACAAGAGCACGCCGATCGCGACGTTGCCCGCCGCCGCCCAGGGCCGGTGCGCGAGCCAGCGGCTGAACCCGATCAGCAGCGCGGCGAAGCCGAAGAAGACGATGACGAGGAGGGCGCCGAGCATCGTCGTGGACTGCCGGCGCTGCGCGGGGTCTCAGCCCTGGATGACGTGCGCCGAGAGTGCGCCGGACTCGACGAATTGCGCTAGCCGGGTCATGTCGCCGTCGAGTCGATGATCGGCCGCGCGGTAGGGCGCGATCTCGCGGATCGCGGCGTGGATGCGCTGCAGTTCGGCAGTCGTCGTGAGCGGTCGCATCGCGTCGAGCGCGTGCGCGGCGGCGAGCAGTTCCACCCCCAGCACGCGCGCCGTGTTTTCGCAGATACTGAGCAGCTTGCGGCCGGCCCAGGGCGCCATGCTGACGTGGTCTTCCTGCCCCGCCGACGTGGGCAGGGAATCCACGGACGCCGGGTGCGCGTAGGTCTTGTTTTCGGAGACCAGCGCGGCCGCCGTGACGTGCGCCATCATGAACCCCGATTCGAGCCCGGGCTCGGCCGCGAGGAACATGTTCAGGTTCGGGTTGACGCGCCGATCGAGCAGGTCGATGCGGCGCTCCGACGTGCTCGCGAGTTCCGCCACGGCGATGGCGAGGAAGTCGCTGATGAAGCCGATCGGTTCGGCGTGGAAGTTGCCGCCCGAGATCACGTCCTCGCCGAAGATCAACGGGTTGTCGGAGACGCCGTTGACGGCCTGCGCAAGCACGTCGCGCGCGTGCGCCAGCGTGTGTTCGACGGCGCCGTAGACCTGCGGCATGCAGCGCACGGCGTACGGATCCTGCACGCGTTCGCAGTTCTCGTGACTGCGGCGGATCTCGCTGTCGGATTCGAGCAGGGCGCGGATCTTGCGCGCGGCGGCGATCTGTCCGGGCAACCGGCTGACCTGCTGGACGCGGTCGTCGAACGGCGCGTGGCTGCCCGCGAGCCCTTCCACGGTCATCGCGCAGCAGACGACCGAGGCGTCGAGCAGCCGCTCGGCGCGAAACAGCCCCTCGAGCGCGAGCGCGAGGCTCAGTTGCGTGCCGTTGAGCAGCGCGAGCCCTTCCTTGGCCTGCAGTTCGAGCGGTTCGAGTCCCACGGCGGCCATCACCTGCGGCCCCGTGATCGCGCGTCCGTCCGGCAGCGTGGCTTCGCCCTCGCCGAGCAGCGCGAGCGTCATGTGCGCGAGCGGCGCGAGGTCGCCCGACGCGCCGACCGAGCCCTGCGACGGAATCACCGGCAACACGTCGGCATCTAGCAGCGCGACGAGCGCATCGACGACCTGCGTGCGCACGCCCGAAAATCCCGCGGCGAGTGCGTTCGCCTTGAGCAGCAGCATCCGTCGCACGATGGGCGCCGGCAGCGGGTCGCCGACCCCGCAGGCGTGGCTGCGCACGAGGTTGAGCTGCAGCCGGCGCGTCTTGTCGGCGGGAATCACGCGGTTCGCGAAGGCGCCGAATCCCGTGTTGATGCCGTATGCCACGCGACCGGACTCGATCGTCGCAGCGACCGCCGCGACCGATTGCGCCATGCGATCACGGGCGGACGCCGCGAGGCGGACGGCCGGGCGCTCCGCCTCATAGCGGCGGAGCTGGTCGAGCGTGAGCGCCGAGCCGTCGAGTTCGAGCGCGGGAGCGGGCTGCTTCTGCTCAGGCATGCAGGCTGCGATACCTCATCCGGTGCGGCTGCTCGGCATCCTCGCCGCGCCGCTTCTTGAGGTCCTCGACGTACTCCGAGTAGTTGCCCTCGAACCAGACTACCTCGCTGTTGCCCTCGAAAGCGAGGATGTGCGTCGCGATGCGGTCGAGGAACCAGCGGTCGTGCGAGATCACGACCGCACACCCCGGGAACGAGAGCAGGGCTTCCTCGAGTGCACGCAGCGTCTCGACGTCGAGGTCGTTGGTCGGTTCGTCGAGCAGGATCACGTTGCCGCCTTCCTTGAGCACCTTGGCGAGGTGCACGCGGTTGCGCTCGCCGCCCGAGAGCTCGCCGATCGACTGCTGCTGCTGCGAGCCGCGGAAATTGAACCGGCCGACGTACGCGCGCGAGGGCGTCTCGTAGTTGCCGACCTTGAGCAGGTCCATTCCGTTCGAGATCTCCTGCCAGACCGTCTTGCGGTCGTCGAGCGACTGGCGCGACTGGTCGACGTGCGCGAGTTGCACCGTCGGGCCGATGCGTATCTCGCCCGCGTCGGCCTGTTCCTGCCCCGTGATCATGCGGAACAGCGTCGTCTTGCCGGCGCCGTTCGGGCCGATGATGCCGACGATGCCGCCCTGGGGCAGGTTGAAGTTCAGGTGCTCGAACAGCACCTTGTCGCCGTACGCCTTCGACAGGCCCTTGGCTTCGATCACGAGCTCGCCCAGCCGCGGGCCCGGCGGGATGTAGATCTCGTTGGTCTCGTTGCGCTCCTGGAACTCGCGCGACTGCAGCTCCTCGAAGCGCTGCATGCGGGCCTTGCTCTTGGCCTGGCGCGCCTTCGGGTTCTGGCGGACCCACTCGAGCTCGCGCGCGAGCATCTTCTTGAGCGCCTCCTGCTGCTGCTCCTCGACCTTGAGGCGCGCTTCCTTCTGTTCGAGCCACGACGAGTAATTGCCCTGCCACGGGATGCCGTGGCCGCGGTCGAGCTCGAGGATCCAGCCCGCGACGTTGTCGAGGAAGTAGCGGTCGTGCGTCACGGCGATGACGGTGCCCGGGTACTGCTCGAGGTAGTGCTCGAGCCAGCGCACGGACTCGGCGTCGAGGTGGTTGGTCGGCTCGTCGAGCAGCAGCATGTCGGGCTTCGACAGCAGCAACTGGCAGAGCGCGACGCGACGGCGCTCGCCGCCCGAGATCTTCGTGACGTCTGCGTCCCACGGGGGCAGGCGCAGCGCGTCGGCGGCGACCTCGAGCTGGCGCTCGAGGTTGTGCCCGTCAGTGGCCTGGACGATGGCCTCGAGCCGCGCCTGCTCGGCCGCGATCTTGTCGAAATCGGCGTCCGGCTCGGCATAGGCGGCGTAGACCGCGTCGAGCTTGGCGAGTGCGTCCTTGACGTGGGCAACGGCCACCTCGACGTTGCCGCGCACGTCCTTGGACGGGTCCAGTTGCGGCTCCTGCGCCAGGAAGCCGATGTGGATGCCGGGCTGCGGCCGGGCCTCGCCTTCGTGCTCCTTGTCGATGCCCGCCATGATGCGGAGCAGGGTGGACTTGCCGGAGCCGTTGAGACCCAGCACGCCGATCTTGGCACCCGGGAAAAAGCTCAGGGAAATGTCGCGCAGGATGACCCGCTTCGGGGGGACGACCTTCCCGACGCGGTTCATGGTGTAGATGTATTGGGCCATGGGCTGAGGGGAAACCGCGCTCGACGCGCCTGTTGGATGAGGGGGGTGGGAGTGCCGGCGAAAAAGGCCGGCGATTATCGGCCATCCGGACCCGGAGACGCTACCGGTGGCTCGCCGCCGCTGCTAGGCTGATCGACCCGCCCCGCCACAGCCCGGTTGCCTGCCGCCGATGTACCTGCACCAAGGGTCGAGCCGACCGTGACGACGACGTCGCGGCCCGTCATGATCGTGACCGGCGAGGCGCTGTCGCGCTACGGTTTCACGGACGGGCACCCGTTCGGGCCGGACCGGCAGGAGGCCTTCCTGCGCGAAATGCGCCGCAGTCCGGCGTACGTGGACCTCCGCGTCGCCGAGCCGCGCATGGCCGAGCGCGCCGAGCTGGAGTCGTTCCACCATCGCGAGTACGTCGAGCTCGTGATCCAGAAGTCGGTCGAGGGTCGCGGTTACCTCGATGCCGGCGACACTCCAGCCTCCAGGGGGATCTACGAGGCGTCGTGCCGGGTCGTCGGCGCCACGTTGTTCGCGCTCGAGGAAATCGTCGGCGGCAACGCGCGGCGCGCGTTCGTTCCGATCGGCGGGCTGCACCACGCGTCGCGCACGCGGGCCGCCGGTTTCTGCGTGTTCAACGACTGCGGGGTCGCGATCGAACTGCTGCGGCGGCGGCACGGCATCCGGCGCGTGGCCTACGTCGACATCGACGCGCACCACGGCGACGGTGTCTTCTACGCGTTCGAGTCCGACCCGGACCTGCTGTTCGCCGACATCCACGAAGACGGGCGATATCTCTACCCCGGCACCGGGCACGCGGAGGAGACTGGCGCGGGCGAAGCGCACGG
>DASUYI010000208.1:0-2870 GCA_036377475.1 Steroidobacteraceae bacterium
TGTCGCTGACCTTCATGCTGTTGGCGAGCGGGCTTGATTTCATCAGCTCGTTTTCTGCGATTATCGCCTGTATCAACAATGCGGGACCGGGTCTCGGCGTGGTCGGTCCGTCGAGCAACTACCAGGGCCTGACGGATTTCCAGACCTGGGTTTGTTCTCTGGCAATGCTGCTAGGCCGACTCGAGATCTTCTCGGTGCTCGTCCTGCTGACGCCGACCTTCTGGCGCAAGTGAGGAACCTCTGATTTACTCCCGCATGGGCGCGACCGTGCGCAATATTCGCCGCGGGCGCGAAGCGAGGACCGAGTGGATGTCGATCCACGACCGACGAAGCGACAATGCCCGCGGCGAAAATCGCCCGGTCCCCGTGGGTTACGTGCGGGACGGCGCACTACGTCGTTACTCGCCTTGCCCATAGGCCTAGCTATAGGGCTGCGGCTCGCGCCTCGTAGTGCGCCGCCGCGCGCGTAACGCGCCTCATGCGAGAGTAAACCAGAGGTTCCATACTTCGCCCGTGGCTCGCAAACTCCCGGCCGCAACCCGGAAAAAGTTGCAACGCGGTTTCGCCCTGCTGGCGGTGCTCGGCCTGCTGCTCGTGATCGTCGTCGTCGCAATCCTCGACCGTCGCGTGACGCAGCAGTTCGAGGGCCGCCGCTGGACGTTGCCGGCTCGCGTCTACGCGCAGCCGCTCGAACTCTATGCCGGGCAGCAACTGTCATCGACACGCTTCGCGGAAGAACTCGCACGGCTCGGGTACATCGCGCAGACACCGGTCGAGCGCCCGGGCACGTACCGTCGCAGGGGCGAGACGGTCGACGTCTACGTCCGTGCGTTCGCGTTTCCCGACGAGCGGCAGCCGGCGCAACGGCTCAAGGTGTCGTTCGACGAGGAGACGGTCACGACGCTGGCGGCCGACGGCGGCGCCGACGTGCCCGTGTTCCGGCTCGACCCGCTGCTGATCGGCAGCATTTTCCCGATCCACGGCGAGGACCGGATCGTCGTCTCGCCGGACCAGGTGCCACCGCTGCTGCCGGAGGCGCTCAAAGCTGTCGAGGACCGCAAGTTCGAGTCGCACCACGGCGTGAACCCGCTCGCGATCCTGCGCGCATTTTTCGTCAACGTTCGCGCGGGGCAGGTGGAGCAGGGCGGCAGCACGCTGACGCAGCAGCTCGTGAAGAGCTATTTCCTCGACAGTCGCCGCACGCTCCGGCGCAAGGTCGAGGAGGCGATCATGGCGTTCATCCTCGAATCGCGGTTCGAGAAGGCGGACATCATGAACGCCTACATCAACGAGATTTACCTGGGCCAGGACGGTCGCCGCGCCGTGCACGGCTTCGGCCTCGCGAGCCAGTTCTATTTCGGCAAGCCGCTCAGCGAACTGAACCTGCAGGAAGTCGCGTTGATGGTGGCGATCGTGCGCGGCCCGTCGTATTACGACCCGCGCCGTCACGTGGAGCGTGCGCTCGAACGGCGCAACCTCGTATTGAAGGTGCTGGCCGAGCAGGGCGTCGTGACGACGGCGGAGGCGGAGCGCGCGACGAAGACGGCGCTCGGCATCACGGACAACGCCGGGCGGACCGCCAACTATTTTCCGGCGTTCCTCGATCTCGTGCGTCGCCAGCTCCGCGAGGACTACCCCGAGAACGAACTGACCGAGGCCGGGCTCACGGTCTTCACGACGCTCGACCCGCTGCTGCAGGAAAAGGCCGAGATCGCGTTGAGCGCGGAACTGGAGCGACAGGACGAGTCGGGGAGCAAGCGCGCGAAGAACCTCGAAGGCTCGCTCGTCGTCACGACGCCGCAGACGGGCGAGATCGTCGCCGTGGTCGGCGGGCGCCGCGCCTCGTTCGACGGTTTCAATCGAGCGCTCGACATGAAGCGCCCGATCGGCTCGCTCGCCAAGCCGCTCGTCTATCTCGCCGCGCTCGAGTCCGGACGCTACACGCCCGGCTCGACGGTCGTCGACGAGCCGATCGAGCTGAAGCTCGACAACGGCGACCTCTGGAAGCCCGGCAACTACGACATGAAGGTCCACGGCCCGGTCACGCTCGTCCGCGCGCTGACCCAGTCGTACAACCTCGCGACCGTGAACCTCGGCCTGGAGATCGGGCTGGGACCCGTGACCAGGACCTACGTCGAACTCGGGCTCGACGACGCGCCGCCGAGATTTCCGTCCGTGCTGCTCGGGGCGGCGCAGCTCAACCCGGTGGAAGTCGCGCAGATGTACAACACGCTCGCGAACGGCGGCTACCGCTCGCCCTTGCGTGCCGTGCGCGCCGTGGTCGACGCCGAGGGCAAGCCGCTCAAGGCGCCCGAGCTCGAGGTCACGCAGGCGGCGTCGGCCGAGGCGATCTACACGCTGGACCGGCTGCTGATCGAGGTCTTCGAACGTGGCACCGCGCGGCCGGCCAAGCGCTCGCTGCCCCCGGGCCTGGTCGTGGCCGGGAAGACGGGCACGTCGAACGATTACCGCGACAGCTGGTTCGCGGGTTTCTCCGGCGGCCACCTGATCGTCGTGTGGATGGGACACGACGACAATGCGCCCACGGGACTCACGGGCACCACGGGCGCGCTCCAGGCCTGGACGCGGCTGATGGCGACGATCGGCACCTCGTCGTTCGAGCCCTTGCTGCCCGAAGACGTCGAGGACCGCTGGATCGACTATTACACGGGCCTCGAGACCTCGCCCTACTGCACTCGCTCCGCGGTGAGCCTGCCATTCGCGGTGGGCCAGCCCATCCCGCCGAGCCCGACCTGCCCGCCGGGAACGACCCGCGAGGAAGGGGCGCTGATGCTGCTGTCGGGTTTCGAAACGGACTCGGCCGACACGACGGAGCCGCCTGCTCGACCTTGATCCGTTCCGGTCGCGGA
>DASUYI010000209.1:0-2178 GCA_036377475.1 Steroidobacteraceae bacterium
GATTCGGGCGTCCGTGCCGCCGCACCCGGAGCGCGACCTGCTCTGGTTCCTGGCGCACCACGCGCCCGAGCTCGAGCCGTGGGAGCGCGACATCTTCCTGGCCGTGCGCGAAGAGTCCTTCTACTTCTACCCGGTCTTCGCGTGCCAGATCATGAACGAAGGCTGGGCGTCGTATTGGCACGCGCGCCTGCTGCGCGAGGCGAAGTTCCTGCCGCAGGGCGTCTACGTCGACGCGATCAAGTGCCATTCCGACGTGGTTCGCCCGACGGCCTCGGGCGATGGGGTGTCGGCACACGTCAATCCGTACCACATCGGTTTCCGGCTCTGGGATCGCATCGTCGAGCGCGACGGTCTCGAGGCGGCGCGGCGGATCATGCAGCAGGACGACGACTTCGCCTTCATCCGCGGACAACTCGACGCGGACATGGTCAGAGAATTGCAGTTGTTCCGCTTCGAAGGTCCGCCCAAGGGGCCGTACACGGTGCAGGAGCTCGACCTCGCGGCGCTGCACGAATCGATGCTCGCGCCGAGGTACGCGTTCGGCGCGCCGACCGTGGCCGCGCACCACGTCGGCCTCGACGGGACGCT
Source organism: Steroidobacteraceae bacterium (assembly GCA_036377475.1). Lineage (GTDB taxonomy): Bacteria > Pseudomonadota > Gammaproteobacteria > Steroidobacterales > Steroidobacteraceae > RPQJ01. Next base: position 589 of record DASUYI010000209.1, read on the forward strand.
CGAGCTCGTGCACGACCACGTGAACGACGGCCGCGGCCTCGACGTCGAGCGCAGCCGTCGCGTGCTCGAGTACCTCGTCAAGGTCTGGCGCCGGCCGATCAAGCTCGCGACGGTCAACGGCGACGACCAGGCGTTTGAGATGAGTATCGCGCCCGCTTGAAGTCGAGCGCGCTCGCGGCAGAGGTGCTCATCACCCGGTCGATCAGCGCCGCGACGCCGTTCACTGGAATGTCACCGGGTCTCGACTGACGGCGTGACCGGGGCGCACCGAAAATCGCGCCATGTGGTCTGCAGACTCGAGCCGCCAGACGATCGCCATCGTCGGGGCCGGCTTCAGCGGCACGGCGCTCGCGTATCGGTTGCTGCAGGTCGGCGACTGGCGCGGTCGCGTCGTACTGATCGAGCGTTCCGGCCGGTTCGGGCCGGGGCTGGCCTACGGCGGCCTCACTCACAAGGCGGTCCTCAACGTCCCTGCGGGCAACATGTCGCTCGACGAACGGAGGCCGACCGATTTCGTCGACTACGCGCGTTCGCGTGACATCGACGTGCACCCGCAGGACTTCCTGCCGAGGCGACTCTACGGGCGCTATTTGAAGGACCGCCTCGATCGCGCCGCACGCACGAGCCTGGCGAACGAGCGCCTGGTGCGGGTGAGCGGTGTCGCCACGTCGGTGACCCGGTCGAGCGGCAGCGACGGCTTGATCGTGGCGATCGACGATGGCCGACGGATCCTCGCCGACGGCGTCGTGCTCGCGACGGGTCATTCGACGCCCGCCGCCCTGACCGCACTGTCGCCGCTGGAAGGCACGTCCGTTTATGTCCGCGACCCCTGGTCGACGCTGCCGTCGTGTCGTCCGGGAGGTCGCGTCCTGATCGTCGGCACGGGATTGTCCATGGCCGACGTCGTTTGCGACCTCGTGGATCGGCTCGGCGCCCCGGCGAAGATCGTTGCCGTGTCGCGGCACGGGTTGCTGCCCGGCGTTCGAGACTCTTCGCGGCAGGATCAGGGCCGTGAGTCCTGCGAGCTCGAGCCCCTCGCACCGTCGACGAGGCTGTCGGCGCTGGTCGCAGCGGCACGGCGCGCGGTACGCGAAGCGGAGGCGCGCGGTGGAAGCTGGCACGACGTGATGGCTGCCTTGCGAATGAACACCGCGCAGCTGTGGGCGGGCCTGCCGCTCGTCGAGCGCCGACGCTTCCTGCGGCACCTGCAGCCGTACTGGGACGCGCACCGGCACCTGCTGCCACCGCAAGTCGGCAGGACTGTGCAGGCCGAGCTTCGCGCAGGACGCCTGGAAATACGGGCGGCACGCATCGTGTCGGCGCAGCCGTGGAAGCAGGTGCGCGAGTGACGCTGCGGACACGTGGGCAACGTCAGCTCGAGGCGATGGACGTGGACCAGGTCATCAACTGCACGGGCCCCCTGGCGGACCCCGGGCGCAGCCGCTCGCAACTCGTCCGCGGGCTCCTCGACGCAGGGTGGTTGACGCCCGACCCGACCGGTTGCGGCGTCGTCGTCGATGGCCAGTGTCGCTTGATCGACCGCGCCGGCGTACCCGTGCCCGGCGTGTACTACCTGGGCCCGTGGCTGCG
>DASUYI010000210.1:0-5019 GCA_036377475.1 Steroidobacteraceae bacterium
CCACCGGACCAGACATCCGGGCTGCAACCGAGGCTGGCGGAACCTTGGTCGACCAGAAGACGACGTTCGCCGCCACACCGCGAAACGTGCTGGACGCGACGCACGGGTACGACTGCGAAGCCGTCGAAATGGCCGGTGAACTGACCGACGCATTGCGCGAACTCGCGCTGAAGGCCGGGGAGTATTCCCGGTTCAAACGTGATCCACGATTTCCACGGGCGATTTTCGAGTTGCTGTATGAGACGTGGATGGCGCGGTCGCTCTCCCGGGAAATCGCCGACGAGGTGTTCTCGACGCGCGACGGGACCGGGGTCACGGGCGTCATCACGCTCGGCGCGAAATGCGCGCGCGCGGACATCGGGCTGATCGCCGTTGCAGACGAAGCCAGGGGACGCGGTCTCGCCGTCGGAATGATAAGACGGGCCGCGCAGTCCGCGGAGAGCCGGGGTTACCGCGAAATCCAGGTGGTCACGCAACGGGACAACCAACCTGCGTGTGCCCTTTACCGGCGATGCGGCTTTACCGAAGAGACGAGTACGGCGGTTTTCCATTTCTGGTTGGGGCCAGCGCAATCGTAGGCCCGCCAGTATCACGACGGAGCCGATCAAGAGAGACACGGCCGACCGAGTGCCGATCGATGCTCAGTGCATGTCGACGCTTCTCCCGAAGAAAGCGAATACTCCTGCGACGACGCGGTCGAGGTGCTCCTCCAGTCCGAGCCAGAAGGGCAGCCGTACGAGGCGATCCGCGACGCTGGTCGTGACCGGCAGCGTGCCACTGGAGCGTCCAGCTCGCGCGCCCTGTGGTGAAGAATGAAGTGGCACGTAGTGAAACACGCACTGAATCCCGAGCCGCTTCATGTGCTCGATGAATGCCGTGCGTTCGTCGAGGTCGCGAAGCAGCAGGTAGTACATGTGCGCGTTCTGTGTGCAGCCGAGCGCGACGCGAGGGCGCCGCAGCCGGCCTTCACGCTCCAGCGGCTCCAGCGCAGCGTCATAGCGATGCCAGAGCGCGAGTCGACGTGCGGTGATCGACTCGGCTTCCTGCAACTGGGCCCACAGGAACGCCGCCATGATTTCGCCCGGAAGGTACGACGACCCGATGTCCACCCAGGTGTACTTGTCGACCTGGCCGCGAAAAAACTGACTGCGGTTGGTCCCCTTCTCGCGAAGTATCTCGGCGCGATCGCTCAGGACGGCGTCGTTGATCTGCAGGCTTCCTCCTTCGCCAGCGACCACGTTCTTGGTTTCGTGAAAACTGTACGTTCCGAGGTGTCCGAGTGCACCGAGCGGTCGTCCGCGGTAGCTCGACATGAGCGCCTGCGCCGCATCCTCGATGACCAACAGCCCGTGGCGCTCGGCGATCGCCAGCAGTGACTCCATTTCGCATGCGATGCCTGCGTAATGCACCGGCACGATTGCGCGGGTTCGAGACGTGATCGCCGGCTCCACCAGGGTCTCGTCCAGATTGAGGGTGTCCTCGCGGATGTCGACGAAAACGGGGACTGCGCCTCGAAGTACGAAGGCGTTCGCGGTGGACACGAACGTATAGGACGGCATGATCACTTCGTCACCGGGTCCCACTCCGGCGAGCATCGCGGCCATTTCGAGCGCGGCCGTGCAGGAGTGGGTCAGCAACGCCTTCTGGCTGCCGGTGCGATCCCGAAGCCAGTCCTGGCAACGCCGTGTGAACGGGCCGTCGCCCGAGAGTTGGCCGTTCGCGTGGGCCTCGGCAATGTACGCGAGTTCGCGTCCTACGACGTGCGGCCGGTTGAACGGTAACGACTGCATCAGCACGGACCGTCGGTGGGCCGCGGACGCGCCCCGGCACGGCACCTGTCATTCGCGTCCAGCCGAGTCATGACCCCACTTGCTGCCGCACCACGTAGGGAGGGCGCTCCATCGTCCGAAAGTGCATTCGTGCCAGGTACTCGCCGATGATGCCCAACGCGAGCATCTGCGCGCCGGAGAAGATCGCAATGATCGATGCCAGGAAGGCGAAACCCGGCACTGCGCTGCCGTCGATCAACCATCGCACGAGCACGTAGGCGAGCACGACAGCTCCGAACGCCGCGAAGACGAACCCGATGAAACTGGCCAGCTGCAGCGGCCGGATCGAGAAGCCCGTCATCATGTTGAAGGCGTGACGAAGGAGCATCGTGGTCGTGTAGCCGGACTGTCCGAACTTGCGAGGCTCGTGCCTGACGGGCAATGCCGAAAAACGCGACGTCGCCCATGTCAGCAGGGCGTCGATATTGACGGTGGGACTGCGATAGTCCGCGAACGCCTCGCGCAATCGTGTTCGGAAGACTCTCAAAGCACTGACCTGGCGAGCATTCTCCGCGCCCATTGCGCCTTCGAGCGCGAGCTTGGTGATCTGCGAAGCGAGGTTTCTCAAGATGCCGTGCTGTTCCCTGTTTGGAGGGCCGTAGACCACGTCGTAGCCCTGCTCGAGCCGCTCGAGCAGTTTCGGCAACTCCTCCGGCGGATGCTGCAGATCGTCGTCCATCGTCACGATGACGGCCCCGCGCGCCTCGCGTATGCCGCAAAGCAGGGCATTGTGCTGTCCGTAATTACGGTTCAGGCGGATGCCACGTACTCGCGAATCCGTCCTCGCGAGCGTCTGAATGACATCCCAGGAGTCGTCGCCGCCGCAATCCTCCACGAACAATATCTCGAGGCCACCGGGCGCCGCGCCGTAAACATCGACGAGTCTCCGGTGGAGCTCCGGCAGGCTGGCCGCGGCACGAAACACCGGTATTACGACCGACAGCATGCTTGGTCCACTCCACTTCGAGACGGGCCGGCTGGTGAACAACAGGCCTGGCAGCACCTATTCCACAACGACGGTACGACGCCTTGCGCGGGGACCGGACTTCAGTCCACCTCCGGCCTCGAAATCAATCGATCCCCAGCTTCTTCACCCGGTACCTCAACTGCCGGAACGTCATCCCGAGCAGCTCGGCCGCCCTGGTCTTGTTGTACCGCGTCTGTTCGAGCGCCCGGACGATGGCCTCGCGCTGGATGCTCTCCAGCTGCCCCTCGAGCCCGTCCGCCCCCAGTTCGTCGGACGCCGCGCGCCCGGACAGCTCCGGCAGGTCCGACAACAACTGCCCCTGCTTGAGCTGGATGTCCTCGGGCTCGACCCGGTGATGGGAGCACAACGTCACCGCCCGCTCGAGGATGTTCTCGAGCTCGCGGACGTTGCCCGGGTACGCGTACGACAGCAGCTTGTCCATCGCCTCGTCGCTGATCTGCGGCCGTCGCACGCCGATCTGGCGCGACACCCGGTCCAACAGCACGTCGACCAGCGCCGGCACGTCGTCGAGGCGCTCGCGCAGCGCCGGCACGCGCAGTTCGATCACGTTGATGCGGTAATAGAGGTCTTCGCGGAACCGGCCCGCGCGCACGAGCTCGTCGAGCTTGCGGTGCGTCGCAGAGAGGATGCGCACGTCCACCGGCACTTCGCGCGTCTCGCCGACCGGGCGCACGGACTTCTCCTGGATCACGCGCAGCAGCTTGACCTGCATGTGCAGCGGCAGGTCGGCGACCTCGTCGAGAAACAGCGTGCCACCTTCGGCCGAGTGGATCAGGCCTTCCTTGTCCGCGACCGCCCCCGTGAACGAACCCTTCTTGTGACCGAAGAGCTCGCTTTCCATCAGCTCCGAGGGAATCGCGCCGCAATTGACCGGCACGAACGGCCCGTCGCGCCGCGGCCCGGACTCGTGGATCAACTTCGCCACCAGTTCCTTGCCCGTGCCCGAGTCGCCGGAGATGTGCACCGGCGCCTGGCTGCGCGCGACCTTGGCGATCATCTGCCGCAGCTGCTGCATGGGCTTCGACTGACCGAGCAGCTTGACCAGCACCGGTGGCACCACGACCGGCTGCGTCTCGTCGTGCGGGGCCGCATCGTCGTCGCGCAGCCTCAACGTCGCCGTGATCATCTTGCGCAGCGCGCCGAGGTCCAGCGGCTTGGAGATGAAATCGAACGCACCGAGCTTGAGCGCGCGCACCGCGGTCTCGACGTTGCCGTGCGCGGTGATCACGGCCACCGGCACGCCGGGCCGTTGCTGCTGGATCCACTGCACGACGTCGAGCCCGTCGCCGTCGGGCAGCCGCATGTCGGTGAGAACGAGGTCGAAGATTTCGCTGCCGAGGCGACGCACTGCGGTGGCCCGATCGCTCGCGGTCTCGACCTCGACCTGCATCCGACGCAGCGTCAGCGACAGCAGGTCGCGAATGTCCGGTTCGTCGTCGACGACCAGCGCGCGGTGCTTCGATCTGCGGTCGCTCATCCTTTCCATCGGCGCGGGTCGGCAAAGATGACGCGGAAGATGCTACCACCCCCGGGACGCGGCTCGTAGACGAGCAGCGCGCCGTTGGTCTGGCAGAGCTCCCTCGAAATGAACAGTCCCAGTCCTGTGCCCCCGTGACCCGACGTGAAGAACGGTTCGAAGATCCGTTCGGCCTGCGCCGGGTCGACGCCGGCGCCGCGGTCGGAGACCTCCAGGAACGGGCGCTCGGTCGACGCGATGCGCCCCACACGCAGTTCGACGATCGCCGGTCCCGTCGCCGTGCCCCCGTGACGCAGCGCGTTGTCGCAGAGGTTCCAGATGACCTGGTGCAGGTGCGACGGGTCGAACTCGACCTCGAGCGCGCGCTGAGGTGACGGCACGTCGACGTCAAAGCGGTTCGCGTCGAGCTGCAGCGTCTCGACGTACTCGCGCACGAAGCCGCCGAGCCACTCGACCGCGTCGAAGCGTTCCTGCCGCGTCGTGTCCCGCCGCGACAGCTGCAGCACATTCTCGATGATCTGGCTCACGCGCAGGCCATTCTTCTCGATGATCTCGGTCAGGTGCCGGTCCTCGGGCGACAGGCTCGGCGAATCGCGCAGCAACTGCCCGGCGTGGCTCATCGCGCCGACCGGATTGCGGATCTCGTGCGCGATGCTCGCGCTCAGCCTCCCGAGCGCGGCGAGCTTCGACTGCTGCGCACGTTCGGCGACGACGCTCGTATCCTC
>DASUYI010000211.1:0-2133 GCA_036377475.1 Steroidobacteraceae bacterium
GATCCGGCTGCCCGATCCGTTCGCCGGCGGGCAGGTGGCACAGGGCGGTCGCGCCGGGATCCTCGGCAACCTCGAGACGCTCGAGACACCGTTCTCGAGCACGAACTACACCGAAGAGCTGATGAGGAACCAGCAGGCCAGGAGCGTCGCCGACGTCCTGCTGAACGACCCGAACGTGCGGGTCGCGCGCGGCTTCGGCAACTTCCAGGAACTGTTCATGATCCGCGGGTTCCCCGCGTACTCGGACGACATGACGTACAACGGCATCTACGGCATCCTGCCGCGCCAGTTCGTCGCGTCGGAATTCATGGAGCGGGTGGAACTGTTCCGCGGCGCGAGCGCGTTCCTGAACGGCGCGGCGCCGGGCGGCAGCAACCTCGGCGGCACCGTGAACCTCGTGCCCAAGCGCGCCCCGGACGAGGGTGTCGCGCGCCTGACCGCCGGTTGGGAGAGCGCGTCCGCCTATTACCTCGCCGGCGACTTCGGGCGCCGCTTCGGCACGGACCAGGCCACCGGCATCCGCGGCAACATCGCCTGGCGCGACGGCGAGACTGCCGTCGCGGACCAGGAGCGCGAACTCACCGTGCTGTCGTTCGGAATCGACCACGAGGGCGAGAAACTGCGCCTCGCGGCCGACCTGGGCTACCAGGACCACCACATCGACGAGCCGCGCCCCAGCGTGACGCCGTTCGGTGGCATCCCCGAGGCGCCGGACGCCGACTCGAACTTCGCGCAGCCATGGACGTACACCGACGAGGAGCAGCTGTTCGGCGTCGTGCGCGCCGAGTACGACATCACGCGAGCGGTCTCGGTGTGGGCCGCCTATGGCATGCGCCAGGGCGAGGAGGCGAACGTGCTCGCCAACCCCAATGCGCTGGCGGACGGCTCGATGACGGCCTATCGCTTCGACAACACGCGTGAGGACGACGTCACCTCGGGTGAAATCGGCCTGCGCTGGGATTTCGCGACCGGACCGATCGAGCACCGGATCGTTCTCTCGGCCTCGACGTTCGAGATCGAGTCGAAGAACGCCTACGCGTTCTCGGACTTCTTCAACCCGTTCGTGACGGACCTCTACGACCCGGTCGACGTCGCACCGCCGGCACCGACGTTCTTCACCGGCGGCAACCTGAACAATCCGCGCACGACCTTCGAGACGGAAACCTCGAGCTACGCGATCGCGGACATGATGACCTTCGCCGACGGCAAGTTCATGCTGACGCTCGGCGCGCGCGACCAGACGCTCAAGAACGACAACTTCGACTACAACACCGGCGCCAGGCTCTCGGGTTTCGACGAAAGCGAGGTGACGCCGGTCGGGGGCGTCGTGTTCCGGCCGACGGACTCGCTGTCCGTGTTCGCGAACTACATCGAGGGCCTCGTCGCAGGCGACACCGCGCCGTTCACGGGCCCGGCTCCGGGCTTCCTGCCGGTCTCGAACGCCGGTGAAATCCAGGACCCGATCGCGGCGGAGCAGATCGAGCTCGGCGTGAAGTTCGAGTCCGACACGTTCGGCGGCTCGCTCAGCATCTTCAACGTCGAGAAAGCCGTCGGCGCGCTGGCGGACAACCCCGACACGCCCGCGGCGGACCTCGAGTACTCGCTCAGCGGCGAGGTGCGTCATCGTGGCGTCGAGGCCGGCGTCTACGGCCAGCCGGTCGAGAACGTGCGTGTGATCGGCGGCGTGACCTGGCTCGACGCGGAGTACACCGAAGGCGGCGTCGGGCTCGAAGAGGGCAACCAGCCGATCGGCACGCCCGAGGTCCAGGCCAACGTCAACGTCGAGTGGGACCTGCCCGCGATCGAGGGTCTCACGTTCGAGGCGCGGGCGCTGTACACGTCGTCGCAGTTCGCCGACACGGGCAACACGCTCGAGCTCGACTCGTGGACGCGCTTCGACCTCGGCGCTCGCTACGCGACCGAACTGGCCGGCCGCCCGTTCTCGGTGCGTGCGCGCGTCGACAACGTGACCGACGAGAACGACTGGATCTCCGCGGGCGGCTTCCCGGGCTTCGGCTACCTAGTGCTCGGCGCGCCGCGCACGTTCGTGGTCTCGGCGTCGATCGACTTCTGAGGCCATCCGGCCGGGTGAGGGGCGCAACGACGGAAACGCCGGGCGCGAGCCCGGCGTTT
>DASUYI010000212.1:0-6502 GCA_036377475.1 Steroidobacteraceae bacterium
GCGGTGCCGCGATGGTAGCAAACGGCATCCCGCCGCTTACGGCGACGCCGTGCGATCGGGGATAATCTCCAGTCCACGCGAGCCTCGCCGATGATCGAGCCGAAAGCACCAGACCCTCGTTTCCGCCGAGTGCGTCACGCCGTGCCGTTCGCGCTGTTGATGCCTGTCGGCGTGGCGGCCGCGCCGTCGCTGCACCTCGAGGAAGTGGTGGTGACGGCCCGCGCCGGGCGGTGCCGACGCTCGCCACACCGCTGAGCATCGGCCGCGTGCGCGGGGCCGACATCGAGCTCGATCGGTGCCACCCAAAGCTCGGAGGTGCCACGCTCGGTGTTCGCGGAAGTCACCTGGCGCTCGGAATGACCGCTGTCCGGCGCCGTTCGATCGTTCCGTCGACACCGGCCATTTGACCCGCCGCGGCGCCGAAGCGTAGGGTGGGTCCGCTCGCTACAACCAAATAACGCCGACGGTGGACTGCGACGGCAGCATCAGCTTGCCGTCGCAAGTCGTCGGGTCGAAGAGATCATCCGGGAGGATCACATGAAGGGACGTACGTTCGCGAAATCTGCCGTGGGGACGCTGGTCGTGTTTCTCGCCGTCGGCGCGGCCCACGCCGACCCCACTGCCGACCTGATCGAACTCGATCGGCAGTGGGGCGCCGCCGGGACGAAAGGCGACGTCGACGCAGTGGGCAAGCTGCTCGCCGACGGGCTCGTCTCGGTCGACGCCGAAGGTGTCCGCGACAAGAAAGGCGAACTCGCGCTGGTCAAGCCCGAGCCCGCGGGCACCAAGTACGAGCCGACCGATTACAAAGTGACGTTCCTCGGCCAGGACATGGCGATCATGACGCACGGAACGAAGGGCACCGACGCCCACCATAGCCTGCACGTCTGGTCCCGCAAGGGTGGGAAGTGGCAAGTGGTCGCCACGTCGAGCACGCCAGTCAAGAAGTAAACAAGTGCCGCCGCCAGCGCGGCTCGCTGGCACGCGACGTTCGCTCGAAAAGGCCCCGGCTTCGCGGCCGGGGCCACATTCAAAGCACGACGAAGCGCACGCGATCGACCGCGCGGCCGTGCGCGTCCTCGAGCACCAGCGCGTGCTCGCCGCGCAGCGGGGTCCACAACCACGTGCGCGAGGCGTCGCCGAGCACCGAGCCGTCGAGCCGGAATCGCAGGCCTGACCCGGCACCGCGTGCCGTGATGGGCACGCGCTGCGCGCGCGACGGGATGTCCGGGTCGAGCGCGATCGTACTGGCGTGGGCCGGGCTGTCGATGCGCGCGATCTCGTTCGTCGCCGTGACCGCCGCGACGTCGCCGAGCACGGTGCCGGCCATGAACCATTCGCGGCGCGACGGCTCGTGCGCGGGCGTGAAGCGGACGAGCGCCGCCTCGACGCCGCGCGGCGGCCTCGGTGGCGGCGGTGACGGCGAGTCGCGGTGCAGCCGGTCCATGATTTCCGACCACACGGGCGCGGCCCCGGTTACGCCGGTCACGGCGCGCATCGAGTCGCCCTCGAAATTGCCGACCCAGACCGCCACCGTGTAGCGCGGCGTGAAACCGATGCACCAGTTGTCGCGCATGTCCTTGCTGGTGCCGGTCTTCACCGCGCTCCAGAAGCGCGTCTCGAGCGCGCTGTCCGCACCGAACGTGAGCGCGCGCGCCGCGGGGTCGGCGAGGATGTCGCTCACGATGAAAGTCGCCGCGGGCGACAGCACCGGTCGGGGCGTCCCGGTCGCACCGGGCTGCAGGCGCAGCGGCGTCGCGGCGCCGCCGAGCGCGAGCGTGCGGTACGCGGTCGCCTGCTGCCACAGGCTCACCTCGGCCGAGCCGAGCGCGAGCGAGTAACCGTAGTGCGCGCCGTCGTGCGTCAGGTCCGCGTAACCGAGTTCGTGGAGCCGGTCGCGGAACGCCTCGACGCCGGTGAGCACGAGCGTGCGCACGGCCGGCACGTTGAGCGAGTTGCCGAGCGCCGTGCGCACGCTGACCGGGCCGCGGAACACGCGATCGTAGTTCTGCGGGATGTAGAGGCCGTTCGCGGTGTCGAGGTTGACCGGCGAGTCCTCGAGCAGCGAAGCCGCCGTCAGGTAGCCGCGCTCGAACGCGAGTTCGTACAGGAACGGCTTCAGCGTGGACCCCGCCTGGCGCAAGGCGCGCACGCCGTCGACCGCGGCCGCACTCGACGCCGTGCCGCCGGAGCCCACGTACGCCAGCACCTCGCCGGTCACCGTGTCGGCGACGAGCACCGCGCCGTCGCGGACGTTGCGTCCGCCGAGCCGCGTGAGCTGACGCGAGAGCGCGTCGTGCGCCAGCCGTTGCACGCCGGCATCGAGCGAGCTGACGACGCGCCGGCCCGGCTCGCGCAGCAGGGCCTGCGCGACGTGCGGCGCGGCCGCCGGGCGCGACAGCGGCGCGCGGCGGCGCCCGAGCAGGTCGGCCGCGACCGGCCGCAGCCGCTCGCAGTCGTGATGCCGCGTGCGTCCCGTCGCGCGTGCGCAGGCGCGAGCGACGAGCGTCCCGAGGCTGGCGCGCGGTGCCGGCAGCAGCGCCGCCAGCACGACGCTCTCGGCACGGTCGAGCCCCTGGGGCGACTTGCCTGCAAGCACCTCGGCCGCGGCGCCGATACCCTGCAATTCGCCGCGGAACCCGAGGTGGTTCAGATAGGCTTCGAGGATCTCAGCCTTGCGCCAGCGCGCTTCGAGCCCGCGCGCGACGCGGACCTGGTGCAGCTTCCGCCGCCACGGCGAGGCGTCCCGCGGCGCACGGGTCTGCGGCAGCACTTCGGCCAGTTGCATGGTGATGGTACTGGCGCCGCGTCGACGGTCGTGCAGCAGCGTGTCACGCGCCGCGCCCGCCACGCCGCGCCAGTCGACGCCGTCGTGCTGCCAGAACCGCTTGTCCTCGCCGGCCACGATCGCCTCGACCAACGCCGGCGACACGTCCTGCACGGCGACCCACTCGAGGCGTCGCCCCGTGAAGTCGAGCCGCTGCCGTTCGAGCACGACGCCGCGCCGATCGAGCAGCCAGCCTTCCGACGGGCGCCACGCCGCGCGCACGCTGGCGAAATCCGGCACCACCGCGGGCCATGCGAGCCACAGGGCACAGCCGAGCGCCGCGCCTGCGAACGCGACGAGCCCGCCACGCCGGCTCAAGTGCATCATGGCGCAGTCACCACGAGCGGCGCGTTCGGCAACTCGGCGAACGACTCCGGCGCGTACATCGCCTCCACGCGCGTGGCCGGCAGCTGGAACGTGCCGGGGTTGTTGAGTCGCACGGTGTACTCGACGGACCAGCGGCCTTGCGGCACGTAGCGGTAGTACGCGCGGAACGCGTCGAAGCGGCGTTCCTCGAACGCCGGCCAGACCGCGCCGGCATGGCGCTCGCCCTGCGTCAAACGCTGCGACTGCCCGCCGAGACCGGTGCCGAGGATCGTGGCGCCCGCGGGCACCGGATCGTCGACGACGACCCACGTCGCATCCGCCTGCGCCTCGACGTCGAGACGCACGCGCGCGACGTCGCCACGCGACCAGCGTCCCGGCGACTTCTGCTCGACCGGCTGCACCGAGCGCCGCACCGTGAACCCGCTCTGCAGCGGCGTCCTGAGCGGCACGGCCGCGTCGGCGCGCACGAAGGCCCATGGCGCGCCCGTTCCAGCGTGCGCGATCGCGACGTCGCCGCGGGCGTCGGGCCAGCGCAAGTCGACCGCTGCCGGCGGCGATGCGGCCGTCTTCCACCCGACGGTCCGACGCTCGCCGGCGAGCGTGATCGTCGAGGACCCGGTGACCGGCACCGACTCGAACGCCGCGGAGAATCGCTGCAAGGCCAGCATGGCCCACGCGTTCGCGGTTGTCGTGCGCCAGTGGCCGCGCTGCTGCAGCGCCAGCAGGCCCTGCACGAGTCGCGGCACGTCTTCGCGCCACGCCGGCCGCTCGAGCGCCGCGAGCAGCGTGCGGGCTGCGTTGCTGTCGGTGCTGACCATCAGCCACCAGAGCGCGTCCCGGCGCTCGGTCGACATTGCGAGGCTGGTGCCGCGCAGCGTGAGCCGCGCGCGCAGCGCGGTCTCGGCCGCGGCGGTCCGCGCCGGTCGCGACTTGAGGCCGCCCACCCGTTGCAGCACGTCGAGCCAGTCGAGCAGCGCCGAGGTGGGCAGCTGGTTCGGGTCGACGACGAGGCTGTCGAGCATGGCGGCGTCGGCGGCGCCGTGCCCCGCGAGCGCAGCGATCGCCGCGAGCTTGCGCACCGTGAGGTCGGCCGTCGGCAGCGCCGAGTCGCGCTGGATGCGACCGGCGACGAAGGCCTGCAGGCCCTCGATCATGCGCTGCCGCGAGGCGTCCGGAATCGACCAGCCCGACGCCTGAGCCACGGCGAGCACGTAAGCGGTGAGGCTGTCCTCGCCCGGCAGGGCATCGGTCGCGAAGTAACGCAACAGCCCCGCGCCGTCCATGTAGGCGGGGAGCCGCTGCATCCACGCATCCCAGCCGGCGCGGTCGGCAAGCGCCACCGTGCGCGACAGGTTCTGCTCGAGGCACTGGTAGGGATAGGCGTGCATGTATTCGCGCACGCCGTCGAGACCGTCCGCGAGCTTCGCGCGCAATTCGACGTGGATGCCGCCGCGTCCCGGAAGCGCGTCGGCCGGTCGCGCCACGGGCCAGGACAGCCGCCCGGTCAGCTGCGCGATCGTGGCCTGGTATGTGCGCACGGGCACGGGCGTCACCACGCGTTGCGACACGCGCACGTGATCGGCCGAGGTACCGTCGGCGGCGCGCGCGGTGACGTCCCACGACAGCTGCTGCGCGGCAGGCGGCACGAGCACCGTCCACGCCACGTCGCGCGCCGAGCGGGGCGGCAGTTCGACGTCGCGCGGTGCGAGCGTCTCCGTCGGGGCCGGAGTGACCTTCGCGTGGAGCGTCACGCGGCGCGCCGCGCCCGTCGTGTTGCGCAGCGTAAACGTCGCGAGGAACCGGTCGCCCTCGCGCACGAGCGCGGGCAGCCCCGACATGACGATGACGTCCTGCGTCGTCGTGATCGTGGCGCTGCCCGTGCCGAACGTGTCGGGGCCGGCGCTCGCCACGGCGACGACGCGGAACGACGACAGCGAGTCGTTCAGCGGCACCGGCACCTGCGCCGTGCCCTGCGCGTCGAGCGTCACGCGCGCACGCCAGAGCAGCAGCGTCTCGAACGACTGGCGTGCGCGGTCGCGACCGCCGCCGCCGCCGTGCGGCACCGCCTTGCGGCCGTAGTGACGCTTGCCGACCACCTGCATCTGCGCGGTGGCCGTGCGGACCTCGAGGCCGCGCGGCCGCATCATCGCCTCGAGCAGTTGCCAGCTCGTGTTGGGCGCGAGGTCGAGCAGGCCTTCGTCGACGGCCGCCAGCGCGACTTCAGCACCGGACGGCAACGGCTTGCCGTCGGCGCGACGCACGTGCACGGTCACCTGTGCCTGCTCGCGCACGCCGTACGTCGTGCGCTCGGGCGTCACGGTGACGTCGAGCCGGTGCGGCTGCCAGCCGACCCGCACCGCCGCCGTGCCGAGCCGGAACGCGGGCTTGTAGAGGTCCACGAGCGACGTGATCGCACGATCGGGTCGCGGCCCGCCCTTCTGTTCCGGCTTCTGCAGCCGGCCGCGCACGGCCAGCACCGACACGAACACGTTCGGCGCGTGCGTCGCGGCGATCGGCACCTCGACCACCGGTTCACGACCGCTCAGCGTGCGCACGTAGCCGTCGAGCACGCCTTCGCGCTCGACGGTCACGAGTGCCGTCGCCTTGCGGAACGGCATGCGCACCTGCAGCCGCGCGGATTCGCCGGCCTGGTATTCCTGCCGCTCGGGCAGCACGTCCATGCGGTCGCCCGCCGTGCCGCCGAACCACCAGTCGTCGGCGCCGACGATCCACGCCGACGTGGTGGCGCCGGCCGCGCGGCCCTGCGCGTCGGTCGTCGCCGCGCGGATCCGCACCTCGCCCGACGCGCCGGGCGCCACGGCGCAGGTGAGGAGGCCGTGAGCATCGGTCACGCCGCTGCAGCCCACCGGCAGGCGTCGCGTTTCGCGCGTCGATTCGTAGGCGTAGAAGCCGCCGACGAGCCGCTTGCGGTAGGAGTATTGCGTCGACTGGTACAGGTTCACTGTCACGGCCTGTTTCGGCACGGGCTTGCCGTCGAGGTCGAGCGCGACGACGCGGAAACGCAGCTGCTCGGCCGTGCCGACCCAGCCCTCGCGTCGGATGCCGAGATGTACCGCGGCGCCGTGCAGCCGCACGCGTCCGCTCGCGCTCAGCAATTCGCCGTTGGCGTCCGGATACTCGAGTTCCGCCGTGAGCACGGCGCTGTCGGCGACGGCGGGCAGGTCCCGCAGCTCGACGCGGGCGGCGCCGTTCGCGTCGAGCGTGAGCGGTTGCACCCGCACCTGGCCGCCCTCGGCGTCGCTGCGCGCGGTCGGCACATCGATCTCGTCGCTGCCTTCTTCCTCGTCCGGTTCGTCGTCTGACTGGTCGAGTTGCTCGAGACCTTCG
>DASUYI010000213.1:0-4050 GCA_036377475.1 Steroidobacteraceae bacterium
AACTGCCCGTCGGTGTCACCGTCGTGACGCCCACGCGCCGGCTGGCACACCAGCTGCGCACACGGCACGACGCGGCCTGCGTGGCGCTCGGGCATCGGGCCTGGCGCACGCCCGACGTCGTCACCTGGAATGAATTGTTGCAGCGGCAGTTCGAGGCGGACCGTGCGGCCGGCCGCACCACGCGCCGCTGGCTCGCGCGGCAACAGGCCCGGCTCGTGTGGGAAGGATTCGTGCGCCGCGACTCGAACCTGGCGAGCGTACTGGCCCCGGCCGGCCTCGGCGCGGTGGCGTATCGCGCGTGGACGCTGCTGCACCAGTACCGCATTCCGTATGCCGCGCTCGACGACGTCGACGGCGTCGAGACGCAGGCCTTCGGGCGCTGGCTCGCGAGGTACCTGGCGTGGCTGGAGCAGGGGCACTGGCTCGACGCGGCGACGGCGGCGTCGACCGTCGGTCCCTTCGCTCGCGATCTGCGCTTGCGTTTCGTCGGGTTCGACGAGCCGACCCCCGAGCAGTCGGAGTTTCTCGAGCGTCTGCTCGCCGACGGCATCGACATCGTCGTGGATCCGCCGGTCGCGGCCCCCGACGCCATCGTCGGCGAGCTCGTCGAGTGCAACGATTTCGACGCGGAACTCGAGACCGCGGCACGCTGGATTGCTCGTCACCTGCAATCGCAACCCGACGCGCGCGTGGCGCTCGTCGTCCCGACGCTCGAGCGGGAGCGCGCGCGCGTGCGTCGCGTGCTCGACCGTGTGTTCGCGCCGGGCTCGGCCGTCACGGGCGGTCCGGATCCGGAATCGACCGCGTACGAAGTGGCCGCGGCACGGCCGCTGGTCGAACGTCCCGTCGTCGGCGCCGCGCTCGGCTGGCTCGAGGCGAGCGCGGGCACGGCGGATCCGACGTCGCTTGGCGCACTGCTGCTCGGGCCTCACGACGCGGCGGCCGCGGCCGAAATGTCCGCGCGCGCCGAGCTCGAGGTCGCGCTGCGCCGCCTGGGGCTGCCGGCACACGGCCTGCGCGCCGTGGCCGTCGAGGCTCGACGCTTCGGCTGCGCGGCGACGGCCGAGCGGCTCGAACGCGCGGCGCGGCGTGCGCAGGAGTGGCACGGCCAACGCCTGCCGAGCCAGTGGGCGTTCGAGTTCGCCGGCCTGCTGCGGGACGTCGGCTGGCCGGGGTCGGATCCGGACAGCGCGGAGCACCAGTCGATCCAGCGTTGGCACGGACTGCTCGGCGAGTTCGGCGCCAGCGACGACGTCGTCGGCCTGATTCGGACGCGCGCGGCGCTGGCGCACCTGCGTGACCTCGCGCAGCACACGGCGTTCGAGCCGCAGGAGATCGCCGCGCCGATCCTCGTGATCGACCCGGAAACCGCCGTCGGCATGCACTTCGACGCCGCGTGGATCTGCGGCCTCGACTCGTCACGCTGGCCCGCCCCGGCAAGCCCCGATCCGTTCCTGCCACGGGAGTGGCAGGTTCGCCGGCGCGTGCCGGGCGCGACGGCGGAGCTCGCCGAGGCCGAAGCGCGTCGCACGCTGCACCGGCTCACGCACGCCGCGGCCACGGTGCTCTGCAGCGTGCCGCGGTTCGAGGACGAAGCGCCGCTGCTGCCGAGCGCGCTCGTGGCCACGTTGCCGCGACGCACCGCGCTCGAGCTGTGGCCCGATCGCAGCACGACGAGGACGCTGTACGAGGCTCGACCGCAGCTCGAGCGGTTCGTCGACGCCAGGTTGCCCGCATTCGCCGCGCACCAGGCCGTCAAGGGTGGCACCCGCCTGCTCGAATTGCAGGCCGCGTGCCCGTTCCGCGCCGCGATCGAACTGCGGCTCGGCGGCGGCGAGCTCGAAGATCCACCCGTCGGAATTCCACCGACCGAACGCGGCCGTCTCGTGCACGCGGTCCTGCAGACGTTCTGGGACGCCGTCCGCGAGCAGTCGGCGCTGCTTGCGATGTCGGCCGGCGAGCGCGCTGCGCGGGTGCGCGACTGCGTCGAGCGGACGCTCGCACCGTTGCGCGCCGCGGGCGACGAGGTGCGCGGTCGCCTGCTCGATCTCGAGCAGCAGTGGCTCGAGGCACGCGTGCTCGAACTGCTCGAGCAGGACGCGCAGCGCGAGCCGTTTTCGGTGGTCCACGTCGAGGAAGCGCGCGTCGTCGACGTCGGCGGCGTGCAGATCAACGTCCAGCTCGATCGCGTCGACCGGCTCGCGGACGGCACCTACGCCGTGATCGACTACAAGACCAGCGCCAGCGCGAAGCCCGCCGCCTGGATGGGCGAGCGGCCCGAGCTGCCGCAACTGCCGGTGTACGTGCGTGCGATCGGTCCGGCGACGGTGAGCGCCGTCGCGTTCGGGGTGGTGCGCAAGGGTGGCACCAGCTACACCGGCTTCGTGCGCACGGACGGAGTGTTCTCGAAGCTCAAGGCGTTCCATCCGGCGCGTTCACCGTTCCGGGAATTCGCCGACTGGAAGGCGCTGCTGCAGCAGTGGGAGCGACGCCTCGACGCGCTGGCGCTCGAGCACGCGACGGGCGACGCGCGGCTGGCGCCGAACCCGACGCGGGCCTGCCGCTATTGCCTCCTGCCCGGGTTGTGCCGGTAGGCGCAGGCGTTCGGGGACGGCGAGGGGGACGACGATGCGGCCCGATGACCTGCGCGCGGAGGACGCCCGCGCGCGCCGCACCGCGCTCGAGGTCACGCGCAGCTTCATCGTGCAGGCCCCGGCGGGCTCGGGCAAGACGGAGCTGCTGACCCAGCGTTACCTCGCGCTGCTCGGCGCCGTCGAGCAGCCGGAGACGTTGCTCGCGATCACGTTCACGCGCAAGGCCGCCGCCGAGATGCGCAACCGCATCCTCGACGCGCTGCGTCACTGTCACGACGGTGACGCGAAGCTGCGCGAGGAAACGCGCGACCTCGCGCAGCGCGCGTTGCGGGCCGACCGCGAGCGCAACTGGGGATTGCTCGACAACCCGAGCCGGTTGCGCGTGTTGACGATCGATGCCCTGAACCAGTCGCTGGCGCGCCGGTTGCCCGTGCTGTCGGGCCTGGGCGCCGGCCTCGGCATCGACGAGGACGGCCGCAAACTGTACGCACAGGCGGCCGAGCGATTGCTCGCGCACCTGCCGGCGGACGACCGGCGTTCGGCCGAAGCCGTGTCGATCGTGCTCGAGCACCTCGACAACAGCGTGGGCAAGCTCGTCCAACTGGTCGGGGCGATGCTCGCGCACCGTGAGGCCTGGTTGCCGGTGTTGCCGGCTGACGTCGACGCCTACGGCGACGAAGGCGCCGTGCGCGACGGACTCGAAGCCGGGCGGCGCGAAATCGTCGAGGAGCACCTCGCCCGGCTGCAGCGTGTCTTTCCGCCGGTGCTGCTCGCCGAGTTGTGCGCGCTGGCGCGCGACGCCGGCCGCGTGCTGCGGACGCTCGGCAGGCCGTCGTCGATCTGCGAATGTGGACCGGGCGTGCCCGGCGCGCGCGCCGAGGACCTCGATCATTGGCGCGGGCTCGCCGACTTCCTGCTCACGAGCACGGACGCGCCGCGACGAAGCTTCACCCGGTCCGTGGGGATCCTGCCGCAGGATCCGCGGCGTCCGGAGCTCGCACGAGCCAAGGCCCGCGTCGAGGCGGCCGCGCAGGAATTCGCTCGATTGGAGGAGTTGCCCGAGCTGCTCGCCGTCGCGCGGCAGCTGCCGCCGGTGCGCTACGAGCGCGACGAATGGAGCGTGCTGCGCGCGTTGCTGTACGTGCTGCGACTCGCGGCGGCGGAGCTCAAGACCGTCTTCGCCGAGCGAAGGTCGGCCGACTACCCCGAGTTTGCCGCGGCCGCGCGGCACGCGCTCGGGTTGCCCGAGGAACCGACCGACACGGCGCTTGCGCTCGATGCACGGCTCAAGCACGTGCTGGTCGACGAGTTCCAGGACACGTCCGAAGCGCAGGTCCGGCTGCTCGAAAGCCTGACCGCGGGCTGGGAGCGAGGCGACGGGCGCACGCTCTTCCTCGTCGGCGATCCGATGCAGTCGATCTACCGGTTTCGCAACGCCGAGGTCGGGCTGTTCCTC